>JAJAZN010000144.1 GCA_026785685.1 Thermoleophilia bacterium | reverse complement strand
CGGGCGCTCTCGAATGAGTCGTGGCCCGTGGCATTCGGCTCCCTGGTTGGTCGCAACCGCCGCCGCTACGGGGGGTACATCGTCCACGTTGCAATCGTCCTCTTCCCGATCGGTGTCGCCGGAGCGAGCGCGTACGACTCGGTCGTCGAAGGCCGCCTCGCCAAGGGGGAGGCGCTCACGGTGTCCGGATACACCGTGCGGTACGTCGGGCTCAATGAGCGACAGACCGATCACGCAACCGAGGTGCGAGCAAAGCTGGCGGTCAGCAAGAACGGCGAGAATCTCGGTGGCCTCGAGGCAGGGAAGAACTCGTACAAGATCGCCGGTCCCGATCCACAGGTGTCGTCGGAGGTCGGCGTTCGCACGGACTATCTCACGGGCGAGGATCTGTTCGTGATCCCGGGGACGATTTACAGCGACGGCAGCGTCTACTTCAGAATCTTCGTCAAGCCGCTCGTCAACCTCCTCTGGCTTTCGGGACTTATCTTCCTCCTCGGGTCGATCGTCGCGCTCTGGCCCGATGCGCGCGAGCAACGGCGGCTTGCCGTTCGCTACGAAGAGGCCGGCAGCCCTGTCCGCGGCCGTTGAGTATCGCAATCGCTCTGAGCGCGGTTCTCGGCGCCGTCTGTGTCGTGCTCGTTGCCCTGCCGTTTCTCCGCGAGCCGGAGCCCGTCTCGGACGAGCTCGAGGAGATGACGCCAGAGCGCCAGCGCCGGCTCGCTCTCGCCGAGGAGCGCGATCGCGCCCTCTCTGCCCTGAAGGAGCTCGAAGCCGACCACCGTGCCCGGCGGATCAACGACGAGGATTACCGGGCGTCTATCGGCCAGTTGCGGCGCGAGGCGGCCGGCGCGCTGAGAGCGCTCGATCGGGAGAACGAGATCGACTCGGGGATCCCGGCCGATGTGACAAACGAGACCGATACCGAGAACGGTGCTCCCGTCGATCCGCTCGGCTACCTCTGACCAGCCTCACCCGGGCGAACTGCCACGCCGGCCACCGCGCCTACGCGGCGTCGGTCGCGGCGGCGGGCAGCGCTTCGGTTGGAATGATGCGGAGATCAGGCAGTGCACGCCACTGCTCCTCGAGGCCAAGGCCGTACCCGGCGAACAGCTCGTCCGGGACAGTGAACCCGACGTATCGGAGGCCGATATTTTCAACGAGCCGCCGATAGGGGCGATCGAGGAGCGTCACGGCAGCGATGCTCGCCGGTTCCCGCTCGGCGAGCGTCCGGGTGAGGAACGCGAGCGTGAGCCCCGTGTCGACGACGTCCTCGACGAGGAGCACATGGCGGCCGTCGATCGGAGCGCCGAGATCCTTGAGCAGGCGTACCCCACCGCGCCGACCGTCCGAGTACGCCGCCATCTCGATCATGTCGAGCGTGTGGAGGATCGGCAAGGCCCGCGACAGGTCGGCGAGGAAGACGGTGCTCGACTTCAGGGGTGCGACGAGCAACGGCTCACGACCCTCGTAGTCTGCCGCGATCTCCGCCCCTAGTTCGGCCACGCGCGCGGCGATCTCGGCGGCCGAAAGGTAGATCTCGCCGGCGGGATGGTGTCCTATGACGCGAGTTTCAGCCGGTATCGCTGGGCGAGGCGCTCGAGGTCGCGCCGGTAGAAGAGCTTGACGTTGACGTCCGGGTACTGCTCGCGCAACTCCCGGAGCTTGCGGTTCTTCCGCGTGACGAGCGACTGCTTCATCACCGTCACCTCGATGTAGAGGTTCTCGTCCGGGAGGAAGAAGTCGGGCGTGAACGCGCGGGTGATCCGACCTTCGTCGTCTCTCTCGAGGACGAAGGAGGTCGGCTCGTACTCCCAGGGGATGCCGTACCAGTCCAGGATCCTGGCGCACTCGAGCTCGATCCGGTTGGCGAACCGCGGGGGCTCTGTTCCGCGGTACGACTGGAACCGGTGGGAATCCGACCGCACGACCAAACGGTACTCGCGGTCTCGGACGGCCCCCTCGACCGGCGCGTCCCAGCGTCGTAGACTTCAGCGATGCGAAACGACGCCGCCCCGGTTCTCAGGATCGCCCACCTCTCGGACCTCCACTGCGGCGAGCAGTACTTCGAGCCGACCCTGCTCGAGCGCGCGATCAGCGAGATCAACGAGCTGAAGCCCGACATCGTCATCTGCTCGGGCGACCTCACGACTCTCGGTTTCAAGCACGAGTATCAACTCGCGCGTCAGTACGTGGACAAGATCGAGTGTGAATCCCTCGTCGTGATCCCCGGAAACCACGACTCCCGGAATGTCGGCTACGTGCACTTCGAGGAGCTCTTCGGACAACGAAACTCGGTACTCCGCAAGGGCGGTGTCACCGTGGTCGCGGTCGATTCGACCGAGCCCGACCTCGACCATGGTCAGATCGGGCGTGGCCGCTACTCCTGGATCGAGAGCGAGTTCGGAGCAGAGCCTGCCGACCTCAAGATCTTCGTTCTTCACCACCATCTGCTTCCCGTGCCCGGAACAGGGCGCGAGCGTAACGTCGTCTACGACGCGGGCGACGTCATCGAGTGTCTCCAGCGGTCCGGCGTCCAGCTCGTCCTCTCGGGTCACAAGCACGTCCCGTACGCCTGGCGTCTCGAGAACCTTTTCGTCGTCAACACCGGCACCGTCTCGTCCCTGCGCTTGCGTGGCAACACCCGACCCTGTTACAACGTGATCGAGGTCAACGGCAGCCACGTCGATATCTGGCGCCGTCATCCGTTCCACGGCCAGGAGCGCATCATCCAGTTCTCGACGGACACCCTCGAGTACGAAAAGTACACCGGTCGGATCGAGTCCGAGGTGACGACCCGCTCATGAGAGCCGTGGCCGTGATCGACGGGGAGCACTATGCCGCTGTCGTCCGGGATGCGCTCGTCGAGTTGCCCTATGACATCGTCGGGTGTGTGCTCGTCGGAGGAACGGAGAAGCTGCGGGGTGGGGAGGACTACGGCGTTCCGCTCCTTGCCTCGCTCGAGGAGGCGATCGTCGAGCTCGCGCCGGACGTCGTGCTCGATCTCTCCGACGAGCCTGTTCTCGGCCCTCCCGCACGATTCCGGCTCGCTGCCCGCGTTCTTGCCCTCGGGATCCCCTACGAGGGCGCGGATTTCCGATTCGACCCACCGCGTTTCGAGCCCTCCACACGACCGTCGATCGCGGTCATCGGAACCGGGAAGCGCGTCGGCAAGACGGCCGTCACGGGGCACGTGGCCGGTGAGTTGGCGCGGGAGCGGAGCGTCGTTGTCGTCGCAATGGGTCGCGGTGGGCCTCCGGAGCCCGAGCTCGTCGAGGTCAGGCCAACCGTCGCCGATTTGCTGCGCATCTCCCGCGCCGGGCTCCACGCTGCCTCCGATCACCTCGAGACCGCCGCGCTGACCGGCGTGCCGACGATCGGCTGCCGCCGCTGCGGCGGCGGCCTGGCCGGCGCCGTCGGCACGTCCAACGTCCTCGCCGGTGTCCGTCTTGCCGAGAAGCTCGAGCCCGACCTCATCGTGCTCGACGGGAGCGGGGCTGCGCTCCCGCCGATCGCAGCCGATCGGCGCATCCTGATTGTCGGAGCGCACCAGGATTCCGCCGTCACGACCGGGTATCTGAACCCGTATCGCGCCTTGCTCGCAGATCTCGTCATCGTCACGATGGCCGAGAAGGGTACGGCCCATGGTGAGCTCGCAACCGCGATGGCCGGGCTGACGCGCCCCGGTGTGCCGATCGTTCGCGTCGTCCTGCGCCCGCGACCCCTCGAGGACGTTCGAGGCCGGCGAGTCGCGTTCTTCGGGACGGCCCCTACCACGCAACATGCCCAGATCGCAGAACACCTCGAGCAGATGTACGAGGGAGAGGTCGTCCACGTCTCCGGGAGCCTCTCTGACCGGGCGGCGCTCCGCTCGGAGCTCAGCGGCCTCGACTGTGACGTCATCGTCGTCGAGATCAAGGCGGCAGCGATCGACGTCGTCGCAGAGGAGGCGGCCCGGATGGAGATCCCTGTCGTGCTTGCCGCGAACGACGTCCTGCCTCTTGCAGGCGAGCCGGATCTCGGCGTCGAGCTCGATCGGCTCGCGAGCGAGGCAATTGCGACTGCGGCGGTGGGCGTGTGAGCGAGCGTCGCTACCTCGCTCCGTTGCCGCTCGGAGGCGACGAGGGGCCGCCGTGGTCGAAGGGACTGATGGCACGTGCCCTCGCAGCAACGGGTCTGACGCCGACGCGGGCCTACGAGCTGGCCCGACGCGCCGACGCGGACATGATCCGGAGGGGCTCACTCGAGCTCGATCTCGATCGGCT
>JAJAZN010000143.1 GCA_026785685.1 Thermoleophilia bacterium | reverse complement strand
TGTGAAAAAGACCCCCCCCACCCCTCGACCATGGCAGCCGGGCCCATCTTCGATGGTGCGGCCGCGGCCGCAGGCGCGGCCGACGCAGGCGTCGGTATCGACGATGTCGTCATTCCCGTCGTCGGCGAGTGCGACGACAGCTGGCTGAACGATGCGCGCACCGTCCAGGTCGAGGCCGAAGACGCGGGGCGCGCTGTTGCCGCAGCTCTCGGTGGAACGATCGCGCAGGGATGCGTGGGTTCCGGTACCGGCATGTCCGCATTCAGCTGGAAGGGAGGGATCGGCTCGTCGAGTCGCCTCGTTCCCGGGGTCGAGGCGACCGTCGGCGTGCTCGTGCTCGCCAACTTCGGCTCGGCCCGCGATCTCCGGATCGACGGCATCCCCGCGTTTCCCGCAGTCGGCGACGGCCTCGATCCGCGCACACCTGCAGGAAGCTGCATCGCGGTCGTTGCGACGGATGCACCGCTCCAGCCGGCGCAACTCGAGCGCCTCGCCCGACGAGCCGGCCTCGGACTCGCGCGCACGGGCTCGGTCGCGCATCATGGGAGCGGCGAGATCTTCGTTGCGTTCTCGACGGCCACGAGCGAGCGCGACGACTCGCCTCCAACGCGCCTGCCGCGCCTGTCCTTCCCCTACAACCGTCCCGACCGCACGATGCCCCAGACGAGCCAGACCGCGAAGGCACCGGAAAGCACAAACCCGACGAACGCGATCACGCCCAGAGGGCCGCCGGTGGAGAGGGCGCCGACGATCGACGAGCCGACGAGACCACCGAGGACGACCAACGCGACGGCGATCCGGTTCACAGCGTGGTCGATGCGGTACGTCAGGTCGTCAAAACCCGGGTTCCGGATCTGGATCTCGAGGTTGCCCTGGCGCGTCTGCTCCATCACGTCGCGCACCTGATAGGGCAGCTCGCGCGCAACGGCCGTGAGCTCGCGGATCTCGGACTGCGCGCGCAGCGACATCCGGCGTGGTGAGAACCGCTCGGCGATGAGCTGGCGGGCGTACGGCTTCGCGACCTCGAAGACGTTGAACTCCGGATAGAGCTCGACACCCACGCTCCCGAGCGTCGCGATCGCCTTGTCCAGCGTCACGAAACGGCTCGGCAGGCGCAGGTTGAGCGAGTAGATCAGGTCGAGGCCCTCGCGGATCACCTCGAGCGGGTCGATGTCAGAGACGCTCGAGCCGTAGTAGCGGTGGAAGAGATCCTCGATCGCTTCCTTGAGTTCCTGCTCGCGCTCCTTCGGGTAGCGGAGGCCGAGCTCGGCGAGACGCCGCGGTAGCGCGTCGACGTTCTCCGTCGCGGCGTCGATGAAGAGCCGGGTCAGGTTCGTCATGTCCTCGTCGGTCAGCCGCCCGGCGAGCCCGAAGTCGACGAGCCCGATGCGCCCATCGTCCAGGAGGAGGATGTTCGCCGGGTGCGGATCGCCGTGGAAGAACCCGTGGCGGAAGATCATCGTCATCCACGTGTCGGTCATCCGGTAGGCGAGCTCACGCCGCTCCTCGAGCGACCTCGCTTCGAGATCCAGATCGGCGAACTGCTCCCCGGCGAGGTACTCGAGCGTCAACACGCGCGCGGACGAGTAGCGCCAGATCACCTTCGGCACCGCAACGTCCGCCGAGTCACCGAAGTTGCGCCGGAACGTCTCCGCGTTACGAGCCTCGTGGTTGTAGTCGAGCTCCTGGCGAATCGCCCGTGCGAACTCGTCAACGAGCGCCTCTGCGTCGACGAAGTCGAGAGCGTGGACTCGTTCGCGGACGACCTTCGCGGCCGAGCGCATCAGCTGCAGATCCGACTCCACCTGGCGCGGAGCCTCGGGGCGCTGCACCTTGACGGCGACCTCGTCACCGGTCGGCAACGTGGCGCGGTGTACCTGGCCGATCGATGCCGCCGCGAGCGGCGTCTCGTTAAACGAGAGGAAGGCCTGCTCGATCGTCAGCCCGATCTCCTCTTCCACGACCCGACGAACCTCCGAGAATGCGATCGGCGTGACGTCGTCCTGGAGCCGGCGCAGCTCAACGATGACGTCGGGAGGCATCACATCCGGACGGGTCGAGAGCAACTGGCCGAACTTGACGAACGTCGGGCCGAGCTCGTCGAGCATCTCCCGCAGCCGACGACCACGGTCGGCGAGCTGTGAGTCGTCGTTGCTGCGGCGACGATCGACGAGGTAGCCGAAGCCGTGTCGAGTCGCAACGCGACCGATCTCCGACAGGCGTCCGATCCTCCGCTGGGGGCGCGCGGTCTCCATGGTCCCATTGTCGCTCGGACGCGCCGCTCTGACTAGGTCGTCGGCTTCTCGAGCAACCGCACGCGGTGCTCGAGCTGCGCGACGCGCAGCGCGAGGTCATCTGCCTCGTCGCGGCGAACGACGCCGAGCCGCTCGAACGCCTTGTCGGCGGCGCCCGACGGAAGCGAGCCCAGCTTCTCGGCCTCAGCGCGCCAGCTCGCAATGGTGTCGCGAACCGCACTGCGCATCTCATCCCGTTCGATGCCGACGCGGCGTGCCAGATCGTCGGCGAGCGCGTCCGAGGCCTCGACCGTCAGAGAGGCCCAACCGAGCGCCGCAAGTGCGAGCTGCTCGAGGGAGTGCGGCGCGGGGGTGCCGTTCTCGTCCATGCCGCTGATTGTACTGCCGGGAGGGATCTAGCGGCTGCGGCCGTGCGGGCGGTTCGAGCGTCGGGCGCGCCTTCGGTCACGGGCAGACGAATCGGCCGGCTGCGTGGGGGCACTCGTCTCCGGAGCTGGCTCCGGCACCAGCAGCTCGTCGGCCTCGGTGACGAGCGTCGCCGAGGACGCGTCGAGCAGAACGGTACCGCCGACGGACTGGATCTCCCCTACTTCCTCGTGCTTACGACGCGCGTACTCGGGCTCGCGCTCCTTGATCCAGTCGAGCAACGGGGCTGCGACGAAGATCGACGAGTAGGCGCCCGAGGCAATGCCGATGAAGAGCGCGAAGGCGAAGTCGTTCAGCGTTGCACCGCCGAAGATCAGGAGCGCGACGATCGGCAACAGCGTGATGAAGGTTGTCGCGAGTGACCTCGGAATCGTCTCCCATAGCGAGACGTTCGTGATCTGACGGAACGACCCCCGCTTCATCAGTGGGATGTTCTCTCTGATGCGGTCGAAGATGATGATCGTGTCGTAGATCGAGTACCCGAGCACGGTCAACACCGCGGCGACCGTGGCGGTCGTCACCTCCCGGCCGAGGAGTGCGTAGATTCCGATCGTGATCAGGACGTCGTGCACGAGCGCCACGATCGCGGGCACGGCGAACTGCCACTGGAACCGCAGCGAGATGTAGCCGACAATCAGGAGCAGCGAGACGATGATCGCGAGGATGGCGCTCTTCGCGATTTGCTGCCCGAAGCTCGCCGACACGTTCTTGATCCCGAACGAGTCGGCATTCACGGACTTCCTCAGATCCGCCGTGAGCTCCGCGGTCTCGTCCGTCGTCAACGTTTCGGTACGGATCTGGAAGCTCTTGTACTGATCGTCCGTGGACGGGCCGCGCCCCTGGATCACGGCGTTCGCCTGACCGACCTTGGCGGCCTGGAGGCGAACCTGCGTGAGCGACGTCGGCGCCGAGGTCGTGAAGCCGATCTGCGTTCCACCCTTGAAGTCGATCCCAAGATTGAGGTGGAGGATCGCGATCGAGAGCACCGAGATCGTGAGCACGGTCGCCGAGATTCCGGCCCAGAGTCGACGCTTACCAATGAAGTCGATCTTCAGCCACGACGGGATACCGCCTCCCGAGGTACCGATCACCTTCGGGTTGTTCAGGAACTTCGAATCGGCGAGCAGCGAGAGGAACGCGCGCGTCGCGAGCACCGCGGTGAGCATCGAGATCGCGGTACCGATCAGAAGCATGAGAGCGAATCCGCGCACCGACGACGTGGCAACAGCGAAGAGAACGAGCGCCGTGATCGCCGTGACGACGTTCGCGTCGATGATCGTCGCAAAGCCCTTCGTGTAGCCCGTCTGGATCGCCGCCTTGACGCTGCGCCCGGCTCGCGCCTCTTCCTTAATGCGTTCGAAGATGACGACGTTCGCGTCGGCGGCAACGCCGAGCGTCAGCACGAGGCCTGCGAATCCCGGCAGCGTCAGCGTGACGTTGAAGACCAGGATCGCGGCGTACAGGAACGCGGCGTAGATGCCGAGCCCGAGTACCGCGACGAGGCCGAGGAAGCGGTAGAAGACGAGCAGGAACAGCGCGACGAGCAGCAACCCGACGATGGCCGCGGTCTTGGCCTCGTCGAGCGAGTCCTTCCCGAGCGTGGCCGAAATGGCGGTCTGGTCGAGCGTGACGAAGTTCACGGGGAGGGCGCCCGTCTGGAGCACGAGCGCGAGGTCCTTCGCCTCCTGGATGTCGCCGATGCCGGAGATCTGCGCGTTGCCGGAGATGCCGCCGGAGAGCGAGCTGTCGGTGTAGTCGATCTGCGGCCACGACCTGATCTCGCGGTCGAGCACGATCGCGAAGTGCTGAGGAGCGTTCCGAAGCTTTCCGCGCAGATACTCGTTGCGCGTGATCTCCTGGAAGCGGTCGCTACCCTTGTTCGTGAACTCGAGCGAGACGATCGGCTGGTTCGACTGCGTGTCGAAGTCCTGGCGCGTACCGGAGAGCTTCAGATCCGCACCCGTCATCTGCGGCACAGTCGGGGGTGTGTACTTGAAGAGGTAGTACGCCGTCTGCGTCGGCGAGCCCGGCACGCCCGGGCAGACGACGGCCTGAACGCCACAGGAGATGACGACCGTGTTCTGTGGCGTGCCGAGAAGCTTGAATCCGTCGGGAACCTTGCTGTCGTACTTGCTGAGCGCTTTCTCCTTCGACGAGACGGGGCCTGCGACGAGCTTCTTCTTCTTGTTGAAGAGCCACCACTGATCGGAGTCGCCTTCCACGAGCGACTGCTGCCCCGCGAGAAGCGCGTAGACCGAGTCGCGCGGCTGTGGCTGCCCGTTGATGTCGACGGACGGCGAGACCAGGCTCGTTTCGAGATCGAAGAGCTCGAGCTGGGCCGTTTTTCCGATGATCTTCGCGGCAGCCTCTGGATCCTTGACGCCCGGAAGCTGGATCGTGATCTGGTCGCTGCCCTGCGTCCTGATCTCCGGCTCGGAGACGCCGAGGCGGTCGACGCGGTCACGCATGATCGTCACCGAACGGTCGAGATCTTCCTTCGTGAGCTCACGACCCTTCGGCGGAACCGCCTGCTTCGTGATCTCGAGACCGCCTTGAAGGTCGAGACCAAGCGTCGGCGACTGATGGAGCGGTGATGAGGGAACGATCATCAGGCCGACGCCGACAAGTGCGGCGACGACCATGGCAACGACGACGATGGCTCTACGATGGGTCATGTGTGCGGCGGGAAGGCTAGCTGCGCTCGGGTGGTGCCGTTCCCTCTGGAGCACCCGGATTTACAGAAATTTGTTCTCCGTTAACCTCCGCTTCCCCTCCCGGTGGCAACTCGGCCGCATCGTCGACGATTTCGGCCTCGCCGTCGATGACGTCGTCGGCGTCCGATTCACCGTCGTCGTCATCCTCGGCGTCTTCCTCTTCGTCGTTCTCGGGCTTGACGACCGTGGCCAGCCCCTTTCGCGCGATCCGAACGTGAATCCCATCCGCGATCTCGACGACCAGGTCTCCCCCGTCCTCGTCCGGCTCGAGCTCTTGGACGATGCCGTAGATTCCGCCGACCGTCAGCACCTCATCCCCGACCTCGACGGTGTTGAGCAGGCGCTGCTGCGCCTGCGCCTTCGCCCGCTGGGGCCGAATCATGAGGAAGTACATGGCTCCGAAGAGAAGAACGATGATCAGCAGTCCTGGCACGAATCCTCCTGTTGGCCGCCGGCGAGTCGGTGGAGCGTTTCCGCCCGGAAGTCGTCGAAGACTCCACGGCAAATCGCATCCCGCGCGCCCGCGGTAAGTCGTTGCACGAGCCATAGATTATGCAGAGAGAGCAACCGGAGACCGAGGATCTCGTTCTGATTCACGAGATGCCGGAGGAACGCGCGCGAAAACCCCGTGCATGCCGGGCAGCCACACTTCTCTTCGAGAGGACGAGGATCGCGCGCGTAGCGTGCGTTTCGGAGGTTCATCCGGCCGGTCATCGTCATCGCCGTTCCGGTTCGCGCGTTCCGGGTGGGCAGCACGCAGTCGAACATGTCAATGCCGGCCGCGATCACTCCGATGATCCCCTCGACGTCCCCGAGGCCCATGAAGTAGCGAGGGCGATCGGCCGGGAGGAGCGGTGCCGACCACCCGACTGCCTCGAGCATCTCGGCTCGACTCTCGCCGACGGCGAGGCCGCCGAGTGCGTTGCCGTCGAACCCGAGCGCAACGATCTCCTCGATCGAGCGGCGCCGAAGCTCGGGATCGGTGCCACCCTGTGCGATCCCGAACCGCAACTGACCCGGGGCACGCGGCGCATCGATCTGCTGCTCCGCCCACAGCGTCGTTCTCCTGACCGCCTCCGCGTGCTCCTCCCGCGTCGCGTCGGCCGGGGGGCAGATGTCCAGACACATCGCGATGTCGCTCCCGAGCCGCCGCTGGATCTCGGCGACGCCGGCCGGCGTAAAGCGATCGGCAACCCCGTCATAGACGGAGCGAAACATCACGCCGCCGTCGTCGACTCCGAGCAGCGTGTCCCGGAGCGAGAAGACCTGAAATCCTCCCGAGTCGGTCAGGATCGGCCCGTCCCATCCCGAGAAACGGTGCAATCCGCCGAGCTCCTCGATCAGCTCCTCACCGGGACGGAAGTGAAGGTGGTACGTGTTCGCGAGGATCACCGCGGCGCCGGTCTCTCGCACCTCCGCCGGGTGAAGCGTCTTCACGGTCGCCTTCGTCCCGACCGGCATGAACGCAGGTGTCGGGATGTCGCCGTGAGCGGTGTGGACGGTTCCGACGCGGGCCGGGCCGTCCGTCGCCTCGAGGGTGAAGCAGGTCACGGCGGCGAGGCTAGTCACAGAATCAGCATCGCGTCACCGAAGGAGTAGAACCTGTACTCCTCCTCGATCGCCGTTCGGTAGAGATCACGCACGGCGTCGACGCCGGCGAAGGCCATCACGAGCGCAAGCAGCGTCGAACGAGGCAGATGGAAGTTTGTCAGGAGCGCATCGACGCGCCGGAACTCGAAGCCCGGGAGAATGAAGAGCGACGTCCGTCCCTCGAGCTCTCCGTCGCGGGCGATCGTCTCGAGGACGCGCACGGAGGTCGTGCCGACAGCGAGGACGCGCTGGGCCTCCTCGATTCTCACCCAGGAGTCGGGCGTGACGCGGTACCGCTCCCCGTGAAGCTCGTGATCGGCGAGCTCCTCGACCGCGAGCGGGCGAAACGTGTCGAGCCCGACGTGCAGCGTGACCCGCTCGACGTCGAGCTTCCCGAGAAGCTCCGGTGTGAAGTGGAGGCCCGCGGTCGGCGCTGCAGCCGAACCGGGCTCCGCCGCATACACGGTCTGGTAGCGAGTCGGATCGGCGAGCGGCTCGTGGATGTACGGCGGTAGCGGCGGCTCGCCTTCCGGCTCACCGTCGAGGCGCACGCGCCAGCGCCCTTCTCCGAGCGACTCGAGCAGCTCGACCGGGCCGAGCCGCTCCCCCGCCCGCAGGCGCCGTGACGGGCGAGCGAGCGCCTCCCAGACGCCGTCTCCGAGCGGCTCGAGGAGCAGCACCTCGGCCTGCCCGCCGCTGTCTCGCTGGAGGTGGAGACGAGCCGGCACGACCTTCGTGTCATTGATCACGACGAGCGCCTCCCCCAACTCATCGGGGAGATCAGCGAACAGGCGATGACGCACGGCCCCCGTTGCACGATCGAAGACGAGCAGTCGTGACCCGTCTCGTCGGTCGGCAGGAAGCTGAGCGATCAGCTCCGGCGGCAGGTCGTAGTCGAGCTCAGACGATCTCATCCGACGGTCAGAGTAGCCTTGCGCTCATGGATGAACAGGCACTGGAACGAGCAAAGCAACGGATCGCAGCATCACGCGAGGGCCGGAACGAGGAAGGCAGGTTCGAGGCGGCCCTGCGCCGATCACGCGAGGAGGTCGAGGCGCTCGGAGCCGCGGCACTCACGTTCGAAACCGCCCTTCCCGATCGGGTTGGCGAGGCGGTGCAGGAGGGTCTCCGCCGCGAGGTGCTCCCCGTGGCGCGGAATCTGGCCGAGATCAAGGGCTTGCTCAACAACGCAATCGGTCGCCTCGAGCGGCTGGAGCAGGAGTTGATCGCCGAGCGGAACGCCCGCCTCGACGACCTCACACTTCTCGTCGAGCTGATCTCGTCGGGCTGGCAGGGTGTCGACCGGCGGCTCGAGCGTTTCGAGCGGGGTGACTCGGCCGAGATCGTCTCGATTCACGGTCACCGCGCAGCCGCGTCCTAAGCACGACTCGACAGACAACGCGAACGGCCGGGTTTGCCCGGCCGTTTCTCGTTACGTTCGCAGCAGGATCGCCGCGCAGAGCACCGACCATGCCGCAACGGTGACCAAAATCGGCGTGTCGCCGAGGAGAACGTTCTCGGGCTCCTCGCCTCGGCCACCCTCGCGGACGAGATGGAGGTAACGGCCGAGCCCGAAGACGACAAACGGCACGGTGACGACGAGCCCGTACGAGTCGCGCGCGGTGAAACAGTACAGGACGTAGACGGCGGCCGTTGCCCCGGCAACGACGACGAGCATTCGATCGAGAACCGCCGGGGAGTAGCCGGCAAGGACGCGGCGTCCGGGGGTGCGCTCGGCCTCGACGAGCACGAACTCCGCTCGTCGCTTGCCAAGGGCGAGGAACAGCGCTAGAAGGCCCGTGCAAATGAGAAGCCAGGGCGAGATCCTGACGTCGACCGCGATCGCACCGGCCGCAGCGCGCACCGCGAAGAGTGCGGCGATGAAGAGTACGTCCACGAACACGACGTTCTTGAGGCCGAGCGAATACGCAAGCTGGAGCGCCGCGAAGCCGAGTAGGCAGAGCACGGACATCGCTCCGAGCGACGCGATGAGACCGAACCCGCCGAGCAGCAGGGCTCCGGCCAGGACGACGGCAGGACGAACGCCGAGTTCGCCCCGGGCGATCGGCCGGTCGCGCTTGATCGGATGGGTGTGGATGCAGCGCGCCGGATCGACGCCGACATTACGCACCACATCGACTTCACCATTGGTGGCGAGGTCGAAGTAGCCGCCCT
>JAJAZN010000142.1 GCA_026785685.1 Thermoleophilia bacterium | reverse complement strand
GGGCCTGGGATTCGGCGGGCACGCAATGGCTCCACGAGCGCATCACCGTGTCGAATGACGCCTCTCGTGGATCCTGACCGCGCGATCAGGTAAAAACACTCCATGAGAATCCTTGTCGTCGGGACAGGCGGCGTCGGCGCCGCGTTCGCCCGCATCGCGGAACGCCGCTCGTTCTTCGAGAACTGCGCCCTCGCCGACTACGACCGCGCTCGTTCACAGGCCGTCGTCGCCTCACTCGATGACGACCGCTTCAGCGCTCATGCGGTGGACGCCTCCGGGCAGCGGGCACTCACCGAGCTGATCCGCGAGACAAACGCAACGCACGTCATGAACGCCGTCGACCCGATCTTCAACGTTCCGATCTTCGAGGCGTGCTTCGGCACCGGCGTCACCTACATGGACATGGCGATGACGCTGTCCGAACCGCATCCCACGTATCCGTTCGAGAAGGCCGGCGTCAAGCTCGGCGACTACCAGTTCGAGCGTGCTGCAGCCTGGGAGGAGAAGGGCCAGCTCGCTGTCGTCGGCATGGGAATCGAGCCCGGCGCGGCGGACGTCTTCGCCCGCTACGCCGCCGACGAGCTGTTCTCGGAGATCGACGAGGTCGGGATCCGAGACGGCGCGAACCTCGTCGTCGAGGGCTACGAGTTCGCGCCCACGTTCTCGATCTGGACGACGATCGAGGAGTGCCTCAATCCCCCCGCGATCTGGGAGAAGGAGCGTGGCTGGTTCACGACGGCGCCGTTCTCGGAACCGGAGACGTTCGACTTCCCCGAGGGCATCGGCCCTGTCGAGTGCGTGAACGTGGAGCACGAGGAGGTGCTGCTCGTGCCCCGCTGGATCGACTGCAAGCGCGTCACGTTCAAGTACGGGCTCGGTGACGCGTTCATCGACATCCTCAAGACGATCCACCTGCTCGGGCTCGACTCGAAGGAGAAGATCCGCGTCAAGGGCGTCGAGGTGTCGCCCCGCGACGTGATCGCCGCGATCCTCCCCGATCCGGCGACGCTCGGTGACCGGATGACGGGGAAGACCTGCGCCGGGACGCTCGTCACGGGACTCGGCAAGGACGGAAAGCCGCGGAAGACGTACATCTACCACGTCGTCGACAACGAGTGGTCGATGCGGGAGTACGGCTCCCAGGCGGTTGTCTGGCAGACGGCGCTGAACCCTGTCTGCGCCCTGGAGCTCCTGGCGGAAGGCGTCTGGAGCGGCGTGGGCGTGCTCGGCCCGGAGGCGTTCCCGCCGCAGCCGTTCCTCGACAAGCTGGCCGAGCTCGGTTCACCGCACGGAGTGCTCGAGCTCGATCCGTAGCGGCGCGCGGAGGCGAGGGCGCTACTCCGGGAAGCCGATCCCGTCGACCTTGTCGATCGTGATCTTGACAGTGACACGCTGTTCCTCAGCGTTTCGGAACGGGTAACTGTCTGCCCCGAGGTACTTCTTGGCCAGGCTGTCGATATGCGCGTCGGCGCCCTCGTCGATCAGCTCCGCTGTCCCGGAGACACCCACCCAACGGTACTGATCCTGCGGATCGATCACGGTCACCGAAACGCGCGGGTCGCGCAGAAGGTGCTTCGCCTTGACACGATGCCGCGCGGTGTTGAACCGCACTGCTTCGCCGTCGGTATCCACCCAG
Organism: Thermoleophilia bacterium; assembly: GCA_026785685.1. Lineage (GTDB taxonomy): Bacteria > Actinomycetota > Thermoleophilia > Gaiellales > Gaiellaceae > Gaiella. Next base: position 8,051 of record JAJAZN010000142.1, on the reverse strand, counting down.
ACGACGGTTGAGTGGGGCGAACCATCTGCCCTCAACGTCGTCACGGTGCCGACGAACGGGTTGTCCTCCATGAATGCACGCTGCGCGTCAGAAAGCCGAGCCACGGGGTCTCCTCCCGATGATGTTTTCGTATGGTAGTGGGCAACGAATCGCGGGCCCGAAATGATCCCACCCGCAAGAAGAATTAGGATTCCGTCATGCCGCTCGTCCTTCTCCGCGCACCACTCTCCGAGCTTGCCGGAGGACGCGAGTTCGCGCTCGACGGCCGAACGGTGAAGGAAGCCCTGATCGCGCTCGAAATTACGCGGCCCGCTATCGCCGGATGGGTGCTGGACGAGCGGCGCGCAATTCGCGAGCACGTGAATGTCTATGTCAACGGTCAACTTGCGCAGGAGGAGACGCCGGTCGGAGAAGCCGATCGCGTCCAGGTCCTGCCCGCAATCACAGGAGGGTGAGATGACGGAGATCCTGGTCGGCACGAAGAAGGGACTCTTCGTCCTGGACGGAGACGTCGAGAACGGTTTCGAAGTGAAGGCGCGCGCGTTACCGGGCCAGGCAGTCGAGTACGCCAGGCGCGATCCCCGCTCGGGACGCTACCTCGCCTCCGTCACATCCTGGTTCTACGGCGGCCGGATCTGGGTCACCGATGACCTCGCGGGCGAGTGGGAGGAAGCGAGTGGGATCGCCCTGCCCGAGGACGGTGACGCATCACTGGCGCGGATCTGGGTGATCCAGGCGGGCGAGGCAGACGCAATGCTCTATGCAGGCGGTGACCCGGGGTGCCTGTTCGAGAGCAAGGACGGCGGCCTCACGTGGGAGCTCAACCGGGGGTTGTGGGACCACCCCACGCGGCCGGACTGGACTCCCGGCGGCGGTGGACTCTGCCTGCACACGATCGTTCCCTGGCCCGGCGACCCGGATCGCCTGATGGTGGCGATCTCCGCCGTGGGCGTCTGGCTCTCCGACGACCGTGGCGCGTCGTGGCGGTACTCGAACAGCGGCATCGCACCCGAGTACCTGCCCGAGGAGGCGCGCGACGTGCCTGCCCAGCACTGTGTCCACAACGTACGCCGTTCTCCCGCGCGCCCCGAGCGCCTCTTCATGCAGTTCCACGGAGGGGTCTACCGCTCCGACGACGCTGGGGCAACCTGGATCGACATCGGCGACGACACGGCGTTGTCCTCGGACTTCGGCTTCCCGATCGTGGTCGACCCAGCAGACCCGGACAGCGCGTACGTCATTCCGCTCATCGGCGCCGAGGATCGGACGACGCCGGGCGGCGCAGTTCGTGTCTGGGAGACGCGCGACGCGGGTGCGACGTGGGTGGCCCGTGGGGACGGGCTCCCGGAGCGCGATGCGTACCTCACTGTCCTCCGAGAGGCCTTCGATTCGGCGAGCGAAGGGGCGACGCTCGAGCTCTACTTCGCTGCGACCTCAGGTGATGTATTCGGCTCCGCGAACGCCGGCGCGACCTGGGCTCCTGTGGCGACTCATCTGCCGCCGGTCCTCTCGGTGCGCACGTTGTAAGTAGTTCGTGCGCCGAGGCATAAGGGTGTCTCCCCTGCCCTTTGAGGGAGACACCCCGCCTGGCACCAAACCCTTCGACGCGGCTATCCCACCGTGGTGGGAATGTTCATGATCTCGCCGTCGGCGATCTCCTGCTCGACCGCTTTCGTCGCTGCGATGTCTGCGGCGTTCGCATTCGAACTGACCGTCCCGAGCCCAACGCCCTTCTGGTCGAGACCGAAGGTCACGTTGCCACCACCTTTGAAGGTACCGTCGTGAGCCGCTTTGGCCGTCAGAAACACCGCAGTGTCGACGCCTTTCAGGGCGCTCGTCAGGACGTGCGGCCCGAGGAATGACTGATCAGCATCGACGCCGATGCCCCAGACCTTCTTCTGCTTGGCCGCAAGGAGTGCACCGAGGCCGCAGCCGCCGGCGACCTGGAAGACCGCCTGGGAACCGGCGTCGATCTGCGCGAGCGCCAGCTCCTTGCACTTCGCCTGGTCGTCCCAGTCCTGGGAATATCCCCACTTGACGACCGTCCCGGGAACAGCCGCGGTCGCCCCGGCTCGGTAGCCGGCGAGGTAGCGATCGACGGGTGGCTCCTTGAAGCCTGCGACGGCGCTCACGTGCTTCGTGCCCGCGCGCTTTGCCTCCAGCGCCGCGAGGTAGCCGACGATGTACCCGACCTCCTGCTCACGAAAGAGCAGACCTTGCACGTTCGCCGGCTTGCCCTTCAGCTTCGTCTGATCGACGTCGACGATCGCGAACTTCGTGTCGGGGAAGTTTCTGGCCGCCTGCGCGATTGCATCCGCCTGCGCGTAGCCCACGCTGATGATGAGGTCGTAGCCCTTGCGCGCAAGGGTTGTCATGTTCGGCACGTAGTCCGCTGCGGACGCCGATTCGACCACGCGGCCCTGAACGCCGAGCTGCCTTTCGGCCCGCTTGAGACCCTGATAGGCGAGCTGGTTGAAGCCACGGTCGTTGAGCTGGCCAAGGTCGGTGATGAGTCCGACCTTGATTCCGGTCGGCGTTGTCTCCGTGGTGGTCGGGGCACCGTCATCGCTCGACCCGCAGCCTGCCGCGAGAAGAGCGACCGCTGCCACGAGCCCTCCGACGATCGCCCATCGGGCCCTTCGCATTGTCATCGTCCGCGCCTTTCGCTAGTTTTTGACTATGAGTCGTAAACCTCCAGAGGAGTTTACCAGACCGACCCAGGTGACCCTTGCCGCTGTGCTGCAGGTCCGCGACGGCGTTCTGCAGGTGCTGTTGTGGCAGCGAGCACGCGACCCCTTCAGGAACGCCTGGGCTCTACCGGGAGGTGTGCTGGCAGCGGACGAGACGCTCGAGGCGTCGATCAGGCGACACCTGGCAACGAAGGTCGATCTCGCCGAGGTGGCGCATCTCGAACAGGTCTCGACGTACGGCGACCCCGACCGGAATCCGGTCGAGTGGGAGATCGCCACCGCCTATCTCGGCCTCGTTCCACTCGGCGTCGACCCATCCGTTCCCAAGGACACGACCTGGCATCCGGTCGACGACCTCCCTCCCACCGGCTTCGACCACGGAGCGATTATCCACTCGGCCCGTGATCGCCTCCGCGGCAAGCTCTCCTACACCAATATCGGCTTCGCCCTCGCCCCGGCAACGTTCACCCTGACCGAGCTCCGCGACGTCTACACGGCGGCTCTCGGGTATGACGTCTCGGCAACGAACCTGAAACGCGTCCTGCTGCGCCGTGGTGCGATCGTGCCGACCGGTGGCCGTCGTGATCCGGGAAGGGCAGGAGGGCGTCCGGCCGAGGAGTTCGCGTACTCGGATAATGCGCTCGAGGTCACGGACCCGTTCGCAACCCTGCGTCCGCCCGAGTAGGACATCCGCTTACTCGGTGATCTGCGTCGACTCCGTGGCGAGCCAGGTGCGATCGGCGCGAAAGCGGTCGCGCGAAAACTCGATCGGCGTCCCGTCGGCGGCGTACCCGACGCGTTCGACGAGGAGTACCGACGTTCCTCGCTTCGCACCGATCGTGCGAGCGTCGGACGGTCTGGCCACGGCGACCTCGAGACGCTCCGTCGCTCGGACAGGCCTGAGCCCGAACCCCACGTCCATCAGGTCGTAGAGGGAGCCTGCAAGATCCATGTCCTCCATGTCGGGGAAGAGACGGCTGGGCAACGATGTCCGCTCAACGGCAAGGGGCTTTCCACCCGCGAGGCGGAGGCGCGCGATGACGACGACACGCTCATCGCGCCCGAGCCCGAGTGCGGCGGCAGTTCGCTTGCCGGCCGGCTCGATCTCTGCAGACACCAGCTCGGCGTGCGAGGCGCCGGCGGCACGTCGCAGAGCTGCCGAGACCCCGCCCGCTCCACTCGCAGTCTTCGCGCCCGGCGTCTCGCTGACGAACGTTCCTCCTGCCCGACCAACGACGCGCCGTACGAGGCCGTCGCGCTCGAGCTCCCCGAGTGCCTGCCGGACTGTCATCCTGCTCACACCGAGAGTTGTGGCGAGTTGACGCTCGGGCGGCAGCCGGGTTCCCGGCGTGAGCGAACCGGACGCGACCAGATCGGCGAGATGCTCGGCGATCGCCGCATGGAGGGGTTTCGCGCCGCGCGCGAGCTCGAATCCGACGACCTCATCCATGCAAGCAGCCTAATCGCCCCGGGCGCGAATTGTCTAGACCGTTGCGCTCGATCGATCCACGAGCGCCGCTGATACCGTTCGGTCGCGTGAGACTCGTCGCCGAACCGCGAACACTTCAACACGTCGTCGCTTCCGGCGGTGATCTCTATCTCTGGCCGCGCGGCTACCGCTGCTGCGCCGGCAAGACGTACGTGCTGGAGGCGGCGACCGAGCCGCCAGAGAAGGCGTTTCAGCGCGTCCACGAGCAGGACGGCATTTCCGTGTGGGCGACGCCCGGACTCGCCGAGCCCGACGAGATCCACGTCGAGTTCGGCCGACGCGGTGCCCTGCGTGCGTACTGGAACGGCCAGAGTTGGATCGGCTGAGCTTCTCAAGGCACAGCCTCCCAAGTCCGATAACCGCTCCCATGCGGAGAACATCGGATTGGCTGAAGGTCGTCGCGCTCGTCAGCATCGTCGCAGAGGCGACGGCGTTGGCAGCCGTGCTCTGGCCGACGCGCTAGGTACGCGTCGCGAAGAGCGGCCACGAACGCGGGCGATGCCGGCGTCGCCTCGAGCCGCTCGACCTCGTCATGCACCTCCCCGACGTACGCCGAGAGGAGATTCTGTCGTGCATGCGTCCGGCGGCGCAGAAAGCGACAAACGCGTGGACACCCTCTGTTGGCTATAATTTGTCTATGAAGATTGCTCTCACGGGTTCGACCGGCCTCGTCGGAACAGCCCTCTCGTCCGTCCTCTCAACCTCCGGACACGATCTCGTGCGCCTCGTGCGCCGCGAGCCCACCGGGGCGGGCGAGGCGCGATGGGACATCGAGGCTGGCACGATCGACACCGACGCGCTCCAGGAGGTCGGTGCGATCATCCACCTCGCAGGCGAGAACATCGGGCAGCGCTGGAGCGACGGTGTCAAGCAGCGGGTGCTCGATTCACGCGTCAACGGCACGAGGCTGATTTCAGAAACGGCCGCACGCCTGCCGGGCAAGCCCGTGCTTCTGTGCGCCTCGGCGACCGGGTTCTACGGCAACCGTGCCGATGAGGAGGTCGACGAGAGCGCTGCGCGCGGTGACGGATTCCTCTCGGATGTCGTCAGTCAATGGGAGGCCGCCGCAGACCCCGCACGCGAAGCCGGCATCCGCACCGTTCACCTGCGGCAGGGGATCGTCCTCGCACGGCAGGGTGGCGCACTGCAGCGCCTGCTCCTCCCCTTCAAGCTCGGCGCGGGCGGCAAGGTGGGAAGCGGCAAGCAGTGGTGGAGCTGGGTCTCGCTCGAAGACACGGTCGCTGCGTATCTCTTTGCGCTCGCGCACCCGCTCGAGGGACCTGTCAACGTCACCGCGCCGGGCGCGACGACGAACCTCGAGTTCACGAAGGCCCTTGGGCGGGCGCTTCACCGCCCGACGATTCTGCCGCTGCCGGCGTTCGCGGTGAAAGCAGCGTTCGGCCAGATGGGCCAGGAGATGCTTCTGGAGGGACAGCGAGTCGCATCGACGAAGATCGCCAAGGCAGGCTTCGTGTTCAATCAGCCCGACATAGACTCTGGCCTCGCGAGCGCGCTCGCCCCATCACCCTGATCCGCTCGCGGTAGGCTCGCAGGCGTGAGCGAGATGCACGATGTCATCGTCGTCGGCGCGGGCGCCGCCGGGCTCGCGTGCGCGCAGACGCTCATGAAAGCGGGGCGTGCGCCGGTCGTGCTCGAGCGCTCCGACACGGTCGGCGGCAGGGTGCGAACCGACGTCGTCGACGGATTTCTGCTCGACCACGGCTTTCAGGTGCTTCCTCTCGCGTATCCCGAGGCGAGGGCGATGCTCGATTACGAGCGGCTCGACCTCGGCGAGTTCGCACGCGGGGCGATCATCCGTGCCGACGGACGGTTCCGGAGGCTCGCTGACCCTCGGCAGGCACCCGTTCGTAGCCTGCGAGCGCTTGCAGGCGGCGTTGTGGGCGTGCGAGACGGTGCGGCCGTGATGAAGCTCCTGCGTGGATCCGGCGAGGAAACAACGACGGCCGAGGCGTTACGGCGCGCAGGTGTCTCACGGACGACGGTGGAGCGGTTCTTTGCGCCGTTCCTCCGCGGGATCTTCCTCGAGGAGCGCCTGACGACGTCGAGTCGATTCCTCGACTTCGTACTCAAGGCGTTCGCCGACGGGCCAGCCGCTCTGCCCCGCGGTGGGATGGGTTCGATCGCGAGCCAGCTCGCCGACGGGCTCGACGTGCGCACCGGCACCGCCGCCGCAACGGTCGGCCCCAATGCCGTGTCGCTCGAGACCGGCGAGCAGCTGCGAGCGGAGGCAGTCGTCGTAGCGACGTCCGGCATCGTCGACGAGCCTGTCCATGGATGGAACGGGGTCACGTGCGTCTACTACGACGCCCCCCGAACGCCGATTCCCGGACCGTGGCTCGTCGTCAACGGGGAAGGAGGCCTCATCAACAATCTCTCCGTCCCGAGCGAGGCGGCCCCGAGCTACGCGCCGGCCGGACGCGCACTCGTCTCGCTGTCGATCCTCGGCGCTGGAGAACCAGATCTGGATGCCGTTGTTCGCCAGCTGCGAGGTTGGTTCGGCAGCGGCGTCGCCGAGTGGCGGCACCTACGGTCGTACCGCATCCCGCGGGCACTGCCGTCGTATCCCGTCGGCGGCTTCGGCCAGCCTCCGGTTCGGCTTGCGAGCGGACTCTACGCGTGCGGCGACCACCGCGAGCATCCGTCCCTGAACGGCGCGCTCGCGTCGGGCCGTCGGGCAGCCGAGGCCATCCTCGCCGACAGCGCCCCTGTTTGATCTGCGATACGCTTTCCCATCGCGGCTTCCCAAACGCTAAAGGGAGTTTCGCTTGTCCGAACTTGAATCGCTCGGCTGGACTGACCGGCTGAGCACACTGTACGAAGCGTTTGCCGGCGACGATGTCATCGCCGGACGTGTGTCTGTCCAACATCGAGGTGCGTACGACGTGCTCACCGAGGTCGGCGAGCTCCGTTGCGACGTGCCGCGCCGCCTCGTGCACGAGGCCGAGACGACCGCCGATCTGCCCGTGGTCGGCGACTGGGTCGTCGTTGCCCCGCGGCCCGACGACAACGCCGGGACGATCACGGCTGTCCTGCCGCGGTTCACGAAGTTCTCGCGCAAGACGGCCTGGCAGGCGGCCGAAGAGCAGGTGCTCGCCGCGAATATCGACGTCGCGTTCCTCGTCGCCTCGATGAACGAGGATCTCAGCCTCCGGCGTCTCGAGCGGTACCTGATCCTTGCCTGGGAGAGCGGAGCGCAACCGGTGATCGTGCTCACGAAGACAGATCTCCATGCTGTGCCAGAGGCCGTCGTGGCAGAGGTCGAGACCATTGCCGGCGGCGTCCCCGTGATCGCGATCTCGAGCAAGACCGGTGTGGGCCTCGAAGAGGTCAGCCGGCAGCTCACTGCAGGACTGACCGCCGTGCTGCTCGGCTCATCGGGTGTGGGCAAGTCGACGCTCGTCAACACGCTCGCCGGCGAGGAGCTCCTCGCAACCCAGGAGATCCGGGACGACGGGAAGGGGCGCCACACGACGACGCGCCGCGAGCTGATTCAGCTTCCCGGCGGTGCGCTCATCATCGACACGCCGGGAATCCGTGAGCTCCAGCTCTGGGTGGCGGAAGACGGGATCGGCGAGGCGTTCGACGACGTCACGGCGTTGTTCGCCTCGTGCAAGTTCTCCGACTGCGCGCATGATCGCGAGCCGGGGTGTGCAATGCACGCAGCTCTCGACGACGGCTCGCTGTCGGCCGAGCGCTGGGAGAGCTACCTCAAGCTCCAGGCGGAGCTCGAGCACCTCGATCGGAAGCTGGACAAGCGGGCCGCGTCCGCTGCCCGCAAGAAATGGATTGCCCTTTCCAAGGAAGGGCGAGAGAACATGCGGATGAAGGGGAATCGCTAGGCGCGCCGTGGG
>JAJAZN010000141.1 GCA_026785685.1 Thermoleophilia bacterium | reverse complement strand
GTCGTCGGTCGTGCCGGCGGCGCGTGAACGGAGCCGCCACGCGCACGTGGCCCAACCGACACCGGACCTGCGTGCGGACCTCCCATAGACTCAGCGGATGACGATGACGACCGGACCTCGATCCGGGCCGCCGCAGGACCTTTCGCTCGCGCGCGCGACGGCAGCCGGGTTCGGGCCGTCATCGGCATCGAGATCGACGGGCGCCGCGACGGAAAGCTCGGGGGTGTCCTCGGAGGAGGCAACGACCTCGGCGACCACGACACTATCCGACTCCCTCACTTCCGCGATCGGATCATCGTGCTGATCGGGCTGCAATACGGCATCGTCAGCGACGTCCGAGTGGGCGACCAAGAGCGCATCCGACTCCACCGCTTCCGCGCCCGGATCGGATGTCTCTTCGGACGCCGCACCCTTGCGACGGAAGCTGATCTCACGCTTGTAGAACGGAACCTTCTTCTCGACGACCTCCGCCATCGGCGCTTCGCCGTCCAGTTCGACGGTGTCGTCGAGGTCGATGGTGCCCTCTGCCTGAGCGATGTCCGGGGTCTGCCACGGCTCCTCGATACCGCCCTCGGGCTGATCGCCCGTGGCACTGGCGCGCAACACGTCGTGATGACGCTTGAAGGAGAATTCGGTCACGTAACGCTCGGTGGGCTCGACATCCCACGGCGCGAAGCCGACCACTTGACGCCGGGACTCGCCGCCTCCGGAAGGAGCGCCGAAACCGGTTTCACCGAACCCGATTGCCGGGCGATCATAGGATGGGTCGACGGGGTCGCCGATGCGCGACGGATCGAACGACGCAGCAGGCTCGGTGCCGGCAGAACGTCGCTGTGAGCTGGAAAACACGTTCATGGGGTTCCACAGGGTCATTGGCGGCTAGCTCCCGGCCACCCGCAGCGCCGCGCCGAGACCTGGCGTGGCGGCAGGTGCGCCGTCGTTGGAAAGGGCAGGGATCGGAATGCCGGCGCGCTCCAGCGCCGACAGGAGTGCTTCCGGACGGCTCGACCGGCCGACCGCCTCGGGAACGGAGACGAGCTTCTTCTGAATCAGCTCGGTGAGCGACTGCTCCATCGTCTGCATCCCGCGGCTCGTCCCGGTCTGCATGTACGAATAGACCTGCTCGACCTTGCCCTGGCGGATCAGGTTCCGGATCGCGTCGTCGAGGAAGAGAATCTCGAGGGCAGCTGCTCGCCCCTGGCCGTCCATGGTCGGCAGCAGGGTCTGGGTGACGATCCCCTGAAGTGTGTTTGCGAGCTGCATGCGCACCTGCGCCTGCTGCTCGGCGGGGAAGACGTCGATGATACGGTCGATCGTGCTCGGCGCGCTCTGGGTGTGCAGGGTGCCGAAGACGAGGTGCCCGGTCTCTGCTGCCGTGAGTGCCGTCGAGATCGTCTCGAGGTCCCGCATCTCGCCGAGGAGAATCACGTCCGGGTCCTGACGGAGCGCCCCGCGGAGCGCGTCGCCGAAGCCGGTTGCATCCTGGCCGATCTCACGCTGGTTGATGATGCAGCGCTTGTGGTAGTGCAGGAACTCGATCGGGTCCTCGATCGTGATGATGTGATCACTGCGGGTGCGGTTGATCTCGTCGATGATCGACGCAAGCGTCGTCGACTTACCGGAACCCGTCGGGCCCGTGACAAGGACGAGACCGCGCGGCTTCGCGGTCAGCTCGTGGAGGCTCGAAGGAAGTCCGAGCTCCTCGAGCGAGCGAATGTCCGTGGGAATCGTGCGGAAAGCGGCGGCGAGGCTCTCCCGCTGGTAGTAGGCGTTGACGCGGAAACGGGCGAGGCCTCGGATGCCATACGCAAAGTCGAGCTGGCGATTGATCTCGAGATGCTTCTGCTGCTCGGTCGTCGTGATCCGGTAGACGAGTTGCCTGACCAGGTCCGGGTTGAGTTCCGGGAACTCGTTCAGGAGCTCGATATGCCCGTGGCGGCGCACGGCCGGCAGCGATCCCGATGTGAGATGCAGGTCGGAGGCGCCGAGCGAAACGGCGCGCTCGAGCAGCCCGTCGATCGAGAGCGGGGCGGCGTCAGCGGTGTGCTCGGAAAGCTCCACGGGTGCTCCTATCGGCAGGGCTCGCCCGCACCTTGAGAGCGATCTTCCCATGCTCTTCTCGAGACGCCGACATCTGCTCCTTACGCGTACGCGCGCGCAAACGCGTGGCTGCGCCAGAAGCATCCCCCGGCGCGGGTGACCGCCCGACGATCTGCAAGGAGGGAGCAACTCGACAGGAGACTCCGCTGGCCCACCGGCGATCGACGCCCCTCGAGAGCCCCTCGAGATCCATGGTGTTGGGACGGTCACCGCAGCGAACCTCTCCGTGAGAACCACGCCGGCCTCACGCACTCACCCACTCCCTCACTCAGTCCCTCACTCACGCCGGATGACCTCATCCCCCGCAGATCACCCATTTGGGTATCAAGGCCGAGGTGCGCGCCCGCCGATAGCTCAATCGTCGGTTCTACCCCCTAGTAAGGAGAACGTGCACATGTCTTCGTTCATCGGCAAGCTGCAGGCCCGCCTGCGGAAAGAGGAGTCGGGCTTCACGCTCATCGAGCTCCTGATCGTGCTCGTCATCATCGGCATCCTGCTCGCGATCGCGGTGCCGTCGTACCTCGGCTTCAAGGTTCGCGCGGAGAAGGCGGCCGCACAGTCCAACGTGCGCTCGTCAATCCCGTCGGCCGAAGCGTACTACGCTGACAACGGCACGTACGTCGGCCTGAGCGAGGTCGCGCTGCGGTCGATCGACGCCGGTCTCGCGGGCGGCGGGACGTGGACGGTCTCGGCTGCCTCGGCGACGGCCTACACGATGACGTGGAAGAAGACGGGCAGCACCTGCCTCGGTGCTGTCACCGGCCCTGGTGGCTCCGTGACCGTTAGCGGCTGCTGAGTAACTGATACAGACGGCAGGATCACGAGGGGCGCGGGCAACCGCGCCCCTCGCGCATTTTGGGGTGCGTCATGCCTGCGCCTCGCAACGAGCCCGCGCGTCCCGGGCGTGAACTCAGGACTGACGCGAGATCTGTCGAAGAGATGAGGAAGATGGTCGCGCATCTACCTACCACCGCCGCCCTACGTCGGCGTCACGTCAGCGTTACACTGCGTCCGGCGGTCGCTGTCGCAGGTCTCGTCGCAGCGAGCTTCGCTGCCCGCCTTGCGGCAGTCCTCGGGCGTGATGTGCAGCGCTACCTCCCGGACGAGTATCTCTACGGACTGCTCGCGCGCTCGATCGCCGAGGGCCACGGGGCACGCGTGCTCGGCGAATCGGTTGCCCTCCCAACCATGCTGCAGCCCATCATCACGGCTCCCACGTGGATCTACGGTGATCCCGAGATCGCGTTTCGACTCACGCAATGCGCCAATGCAGCAGCGATGTCGCTCGGTGCTGTGGTGGTCTACCTCCTCGCCCGCGAACTGGGCATCCGGGACTGGACAGCCGTTCGCGTCGTCGGCGTTTAGCTCGCGTCGCCAGGGCTTCTCTACGTCGGCTACGTCACCGCCGACGCGTTCGGGTACGTTTTCGCTCTCCTCTCGATTCTCGTAGCGGTGCGCGCAATAGCGCGGCCGTCGCTGGCGCATCAGGCAGCCTTCGTCGCCACCGCCGGCCTTGCCACGTTTGCGCGAGCACAGTACGCCGCGCTCTACCTCGCTGCGATCCTGGCAGCGGTCGTTGTCGAGCGAGGTCGAATGCAGGCACTGGTGTCGAGGTACTCGCTTCTCGTGGGCGTGCCCATCCTGGCCGCCGTCGCGATCGTGAGCACGGGACGCCTCGGCCGCTACGGATCCGTAGCGTCGTTCGACTTCGCTTCGGGCGCGATCGAGTGGCTGCCGCGCTCGGCATTTGCGCTCGCTCTCGCAGTGGGCGCAGTCATGGTGCCCGGTGCGGTCGCCTGGACGCTTCATGAGCTCGCCACGCCGCGGAATCGAACAGCGCACGGCATCGCGGCGCTGATCACCGGCCGGATGGGAGCACAGCTCGCGGCGTCGGCACTCCACTCGAGCGAGACAGCGTCCG
>JAJAZN010000140.1 GCA_026785685.1 Thermoleophilia bacterium | reverse complement strand
GCTCGCTACCTTGCGTACCCTTGATGGCGTGATCCGCGGATGACGGACATCTCTGACGACGCGAAACGCAACCGCGAGGAATGGACGCGGTCGAACGCGGGCTACGCGGATGCCAAAGCGAGTTCGACCTGGGCCGCCGAGGAGATCACCTGGGGTGTCTTCGGGATTCCCGAAGCGCCGCTCGACACCCTCGGCGCTGTCGACGGGTTGGACGTCGTCGAACTCGGCTGCGGCACGGCGTACGTCTCGGCCTGGCTCGCGAAGCGGGGCGCACGGCCCGTCGGAGTCGACGTGACACCCGCGCAGCTCGAGACGGCGCGCCGCTGCCAGCGCGAGTTCGGGATCGAGTTCCCGCTCGTCGAGGCGAGCGCGGAGGACGTTCCGTTGCCCGCGGAGAGCTTCGATCTGGCGATCTCCGAGTACGGCGCCATCATCTGGTGCGATCCGTCTCGCTGGATCCCGGAGGCACACCGTCTTCTCCGCGCGGGCGGACGGCTGTGGTTCCTCCGCAACAGCACGCTTTCGATCCTCTGCGCGCCGGATGAAGGCGCGCCCACCGCAAAGCTGGTGCGGCCGCAGCGTGGCCTCGGCCGCCTCGAATGGCCCGGCGAGCTCGGGGTGGAATGGCAGTTGCCGCATGGAGAGCTGTTTCGCCTGCTCCGCGATGCGGGCTTCGATGTGATCGATCTGGTCGAGCTCTACGCTCCCGATGACGCCGTCGACCACTCGTTCTACGAGGGCTTCTCGGCCGAGTGGTCACGCAAGTGGCCCGTGGAAGAGATCTGGGTCGCGAAGAAGCGGTGATGCTGCTCGTCCTCGCCTCGACGTCGCCACAGCGACGGGCGATCCTCGAGCAGCTCAGGATCCCGTTCGACGTGGTCGCTCCCGCATACGAGGAGCACGACCCACCCGATGCCGACCCCGTGAAGCTTGTCTGCGCGCACGCAGAGGGCAAAGCCCTCTCGGTGCACGAGGACGGGGCGATCACGCTCGGCGTCGATACGACCGTCCATCTCGATGGACGCCTGTACGGGAAGCCGGCGGACGAGAGCGGCGCGCGCGCCATGGTAGGAGAGCTCGCCGGCGCGACGCACCTCGTCGTGTCGGGCCTCTGTCTCCTCGGCCCGGGGTTCTCCGTCGTCGAGCACGCCGTCACCCGCGTGACGTTTCGCGAGCTTGCCGTCTCCGAGGTCGACGACTACATCTCGACCGGGGAGTGGCGTGGTCGCGCGGGTGGCTATGCGATCCAGGGCATCGGTGGCCGCCTGGTCGCGGGAATCGAGGGCGACTACCTCAATGTCGTCGGGCTCCCGGCAGCGCTTCTCGTCGACGTGCTCTCCGAGAGAGCGCCGAACCTGCTGCAAATCCCCAGCTAGACTGCGCCGTCCATGAGCTGGTTCAACGCTCTCACCGGATTCGGCGGCCGTGACATGGCGGTCGACCTTGGCACCGCCAACACCCTCGTCTACGTCCGGGGTCGTGGCATCGTGCTCTCGGAGCCGTCCGTCGTCGCGATCGACCAACGGACGGGCGACGTCCATGCCGTCGGTGTCGAGGCGAAGCGCATGCTGGGGCGAACGCCCGGCACGATCTCGGCGATCCGGCCTCTCAAGGATGGCGTCATCGCCGACTTCGACGTCACCGAGCAGATGCTGCGGCACTTCATCCAGAAAGTGCACCAGCATCGCTTCGCCCACCCGCGCGTGATCGTCTGCGTCCCATCGGGAGTGACCGGCGTCGAGAAGCGCGCGGTCGAGGACGCGACCCTCGCAGCCGGCGCGCGCCAGGCCTACCTGATCGAGGAGCCGATGGCCGCCGCAATCGGGGCCGGTCTGCCGGTCGGGGAGCCAACCGGAAACATGATCGTCGACATCGGCGGCGGCACGACGGAGGTCGCGGTGATCTCTCTCGGCGGCATCGTCGTCTCCCAGTCGCTGCGTGTCGGCGGCGACGAGATGGACGACGCGATCGTCACGCACATCAAGAAGGAGTACAAGCTGCTCGTCGGCCAGCAGACGGCCGAGGAGATCAAGCTCGAGGTAGGGTCGGGCTACCGGTTGGCGGAGGAGGTTCAGGCGGAGGTGCGTGGGCGCGACATGCTGACGGGCTTGCCAAAGACGGTCGTCATCTCGTCCGAGGAGATTCGACGGGCACTCGATGATCCGGTCTCGCAGATCATCGATGCGATTAAATCCACGCTCGACAAGACGCCTCCCGAGCTGGCAGCGGACATCATGGACAGGGGAATCGTGCTCGCAGGTGGAGGAGCCCTGCTCCAGGGTCTCGACGAGCGGCTCCGCCACGAGACACAGATGCCCGTCCACCTCGCGGAGAGTCCTTTGACGTGTGTTGCAGTCGGGTCGGGGCGCAGCCTCGAGGAGTTCGACACGATCGTTCGTTCGGAGCGCTCGCGCAAGCGGCGCAACGGCTACCGCCGCTAGAGAGGCGCCCGTTTCTCCAACACCACGTCGCGGCACCATGTTCGGATCCCGCTAAGCCTGGATCCGCCGTATTGCGAGATCGAGAGGCGCTCCTCGGCGTCGTCAGCACGAGTGGGGAAGGGGTCGCGCACCGGAAGCTCCTGTCCTCGTCCTTGAGCCTCGGACGCCGCGGCAAAGGCCGGGCGCGTTCGGGTTGCGATTCCTTCCGCAAGGGCCCCGTTCGGCGGGTCGTTCTATCCCGTCTCGAAAT
>JAJAZN010000139.1 GCA_026785685.1 Thermoleophilia bacterium | reverse complement strand
ACCAGAGCCCGAAGAAACGGTTCCCACCCGGACGGGAAGCGGCCTGGCGAGCCCGACGAGATGCAACGCCCGCGCAAAACGGTGGATCCAGGCTGAGCCGCCGCCTGCGGAGTTTCCGTTGCGCTCTCGGGCCACTAGTACTAGTGGCCGTCTGACCAGGTCTTGCTGGGGTGGAACTTGCCGAGCCATGCCGCGAGCAGTGCGAGGTTGGCCAACAGGAGGAGCATTCTGCCTCTGTGCATTGCCTTTCCTCCTTCCTCAGAACCGGATGTCCTGGAGCGCCTCGGCAGCACTCCGATATCGACGTGCTGCCTCGCCGTCGTCTCCCCGACGACTCGCGAGGTCGCCGAGCGCGACCCATGCCCCCGCCCTGTGCCCCACGGACGCCATCTGTTCGAACACGGCATCCGCAGCTTCGAAACTCTTCTCCGCCTCATCAAGGCGCCCCCGCTCGAGCAGTGCTCGCCCGAGAACGAGATACGACTGCCCGACCTCGTCCGGGAAATCCTCGCGCCCCTCGAGCAACTGGAGCGCCTTGCGCGCATTCACGTCGGCCGCGTCGTAGTCCTCGAGCTGGAGGTGGACGGTGGCAAGGCCGCCGAGCGCCTGTGCAGCATCTGGCTTCGACTCGGCCTCGACGGCCAGGGCGAACGAGGCCTCGAGGTGGTCGATCGCCTCCTGCGGCTTGCCGAGCAGCAGGTGCAGACCCCCGAGATTGAGCATCAGGCGGCCGACGTTACGCTCGTCTTCGAGCTCCTCGTAGAGCGCCTTCGCCTGCTCGGCGTAGGTTCGCGAGACGGCCCAATGCCCGGTCCGCTCGGCGACGAGCGACGCCTGAAAGTAGGTGTTCGCAACGACGCGGCGATCGTCCATTCCCTGGGCGAGCTCGAGAGCAGCCTCAACGTCCTCGCGCGCAGCGTCGAAATCGCGCGGCCGGCGCCGGCCGCGCGAGCGCCAACCGAGAATGTCGGCCCGGAGGAGGTCGCACGGGAGTCCCGACGCATCCGCGAGCACGAGAGCCTGGTCGAGCAGCGCCACGGCGATCGCAACGCTCGCAAGCTTGTAGCGACAGACGCCGAGCCGGAAGAGGATGTCGGCGCGGTCGACGTCGGAGAACTGCGGCCCCTCGGCGAGCTCGCGGGCGACCTGCAGCAACTCGACCGACTCGCGAGCGTGTCCCTCCTGGGCGAGCGCCCAGGCCTCGCCGGAGAGCGCTCGGACCTCGAGCTCGGCCGAGCCCGTTGCTCCGATGTCTCGGCGCGCGGTGACGAACAGCTCGACGGCCTCGCCGTACCGGTGCGACGCAGTCAGAGCCTCGGCACGGGCCAGCTGCGCCTCGATCCGGCCACGGACATCGGTGGAGACGCCGCCGCCGAGGAACGCGGCGTCGACATCGAGGCGCGTCGCAAGCCAGGCAATCGCCTCGTCGGTGGGACGCGTCTTGCCACGCTCGATCTGGCTGATGTACTCCTTGGAGAATCTCTCGCCGCCGACCTGCGTCTGGGTCAAACCCGCCGCGAGGCGGAGCGACCGGAGCCTGTCGCCGAGGCGCGATGTCGGGGCCGACGGCGTCGTCGCTGCCGTTGCCGTGGCAACGGGCGCGAGTTCGTCGTCCTGCGCGGGGCGATGAGGGGCGGCGTCCATCTGTGTGTCAGTCAATGCGATTCACCTCTGCCCTGCCTCCCCCCGAAGGGTGAGCCACCGCTCCCGAACGCGGTAAATCTCCCATGATTGCGCGTCTCCGGTCAAGTGAAGGACAGCATATCGCAAATCACTTGACCGAGCTACTTGACTTTTTGGGACAGGGCCTCTACAGTCTCGATTACCAAGCACCGCAGTCCACGCCAGGCTACGGCGCAGGGGTAGACCGACAACCCGAACGGTGGCAGCAAGAAGAAGCCTCGTGCCTGGGCCGCAGAGTCACGAGCTTCAGCTGACACTCTCGGGGAAGGGAACCCCACAGAGAAACGGAAACGCCCCGGGAGCCGCAGCCAGGGGCGTTTCTGTTTCTGCGAACTGAAACGGCGCACTAGGATCGCGCGATGGATGCGGACCGCACGGCAGATGGCTTCAAGCGGGGGTTCTGGGCTCTCGCTCGGCCGGGTCTTCCACCTCACGCGCCGTGAACGCCCGGTCGCAGCCTTCTTCCTCACGGACGAGACATTCGGCGTTGCAGCAACTGCGAAGGAGCGCTCGTTTGCCTTCCTGATGGGGATCGAGCTGAGCCTCTTCATGATGTGGAACCTCGCTACGTTCTCGGGCTTTCTGCTCGGTGCAGCGATCCCCGATCCGGCGAAGCTTGGCGTCGATCTGATCTTCCCGCTGGCGTTCGTGGCGCTTCTCGTCCCGCTCATCCGCACGCGCATCGAGCTCATGGTCGCAGTTGGCGCCGGAGCGCTTGCCTTCGGACTGCAGCAGAGCCTGCCCGGAGGGCTGCCGATCCTCATCACCGGGATTGCGGGCAGCCTCCTTGGCGCGTTCCTTACCCGAGGAATACCCGGAGACCCGACGATCGACGCCGAGGCCGCGGCGCGGGAGGTCGCATGACCTTCTGGCTCACGCTCGCGGGGATGGTCGCCGTGACGTTCGGCTCCCGGTATGCCGGGCTCGCCCGCCGCACCGACCTGGCCGACTTCTGGATCCGCTTTCTCCATTTCGTGCCGATCACCGTCTTCGCCGCGCTCGTCACGCCGTCGCTTCAGGGCGACCTCGGCGAGAGCGAGATCCGTTTCCTGGCCGCCGTCGTCGCGGCGCTCGCCGCCTGGCGAACGCGTCAGCTCTGGGTTGCGATCGTCGTCGGGATGGCCGTGTTCTGGCTGCTCCGGATCCCGTTCTGAGTCGAGTCGAATCGCCTTCAGGCGCCCGAGAGCCAGCGACGGCGCTCGCGGCCGATGGCGGCAAACTCCGACGCTCCCAGCACTCCACCGAGTCGATCGGCGAACGACCGCAGGAGACCGTTGGCGAGAAAGAGCCATGCCTCGGCGTCCGGATCACGATCGGCGGGAATGGCACCTGCCGCCTGATGCTCACGCATCAAGCCCGCAACGAAATCGTGCACTTCTCGGACGTGAGCGCGGACGTGCGCCTGGATCTCCTCGTCCTCGGCGGCCTCGGTGACTCCCTGCAGCCAGAGGTTCGGGAGCAGCGGATTTGCCCACGGCGACTGTTCGGCGACATCGACATCCGACAGACCTCCGGTGTCGTTCAGCGCAGCGACCTTCAATTCGAGTGCCACCCTGAGCTGGAGCCAGGCCTCGTCGAGGCAGGCAAGCCAGAGGTCTCGCTTGGAGGGGAAGTGCCGGTAGATGATCGGCTCGGAGACGCATGCGGCGCGCGCAATCTCCGCCGTCGTCGAGCCGGAGTAGCTCCCGGAGCCGAACACCTCGAGTGCGGCGGTCACGATAGCGGCCCGCCGCTCGACGGCCGGAAGTCGTGCCTGCTTTACCTCGGTCATGCTGCGTCGACCGCGGGGGTCTCGGGTGCCGAACGGGGTCGCGCGTGACTGCGCACGGTGACGAGCGCGGTGAGAGCGCCCGCGAACGCGATCAACGCCGCAATGTAGAGGGAGTTGTGGAGGCCGTCCATGAACGCCTCCTGCTCCGTCGAGCCGCTCGCGAGCGCAGCGTTCGAGCCGCTCGCGAGGATCGCACCCATCACCGCGATCCCCAGTGCGCCGCCCACCTGGCGGAAGGTGTTCAGCATGCCCGATCCGACACCGGCCTTGTCAACGGGGACGGAGCTCAGGGCGGCGGCGGTCATCGGGGTCATCGTGATCGCCATTCCGAATCCGCCGAGGATCATCCCCGGCAGGAGATGCAGATACGACGAGTCGGGCTGGAGCTGGGCGAAGACGAGAAGGCAGAGCGCGACGAGCGTCATCCCTCCGGTCATCAGCCAGCGCGAGCCCAGGCGATCGGATCTCTTTCCGGCGAACGGCGCCACGACGATGATCAGAATGGTCATCGGGAGGAAGGCCGCGCCAGCGCGGACAGCGCTGTAGCCGAGCACGTTCTGCATGTACAGGGAGATGAAGAAGAAGACGCCGAACATCGCGAGCGAGACGAGGAGCGCGACCGTGTTCGCCCCGGCGAACGTCGGGTCGCGGAAGAGCGTCATGTCGAACATCGGCAGCCGCTGCCGGAGCTCGAGGGCAACGAATGCCGCCCCGGATACGAGCGCGACCGCAAAAAGGCCGAGGATGAGGGGCGACGTCCAGCCGGCGCTGTTCGCCTCGATCAGCGCGCAGACCAGAGCGAAGAGCGCGATCCCGGACGTCAGGAGGCCTGGGAGATCGAGCCGCTGCTCGTGAGACGTGTCTTTCGACTCGGGAATGATCAGTCGGGCAGCAACGAGACCGACGAGACCCACCGGAACGTTGATGAAGAAGATCCAGTTCCAGCTGACGTGCTCGGTGATCAGGCCACCGACGAGCGGGCCAATCGCCAGGGCCATCGCGGAGACACCCGCCCAGATGCCGAGCGCTGCTCCCCGCTCCCGTGGCGGGAACGTGGCGGTGATGATCGAGAGCGTGGCCGGCATCATGCAGGCGGCGCCGACCCCCTGGAGAACGCGCGCCGAGATCAGCAGCTCGGCGTTGCCCGCAAGACCGCAGAGGAGCGATGCGAGCGTGAAGACCGCAAGGCCGATCAGGAAGACACGGCGTCGCCCGATCATGTCGGCGACCTTCCCGCCCGTGAGCATCAAAACGGCGAAGCTGAGGGCGTAGCCCGTCACGACCCACTCGAGCTCAACCACATCGATACCGAGATCCTCCTGGATCGTGGGCAACGCAACGTTCACAACCGTGTTGTCGAGCATGATCATGAACAGGGCGAACGAGACGGATGCGAGCGTCCACCACTTCCTGTTTTCCTCCGCGAGCAGTCGGGCCTTCAACCTTCCCCCATCGCCGTGTCCTGTTAGTGAACACTAAGTTAGCAGATGCTAACTCGGTGCGTAAGGCGGTGCCTGCGCCATCTTCTCGAACGGTTCGAGCGAGGCCGCGTTCGCGAGCGAGTCGGGGCTCGTGACGGTCGCGGCGGCGGCTCCGAGGAGGATGCGCTTGACGGGCAGCTCCAGAACCTTGCCCGAAAGCGTCCGGGGGACCTCGGCGATCCGATGGATCACGTCCGGGACATGCCTTGGCGAGCAGTCGTCGCGGATGCGCGTGCGGATGCGCCCGACGAGATCCTCGTCGAGCTCGACGCCGGGGCGGAGTACGACGAAAAGCGGCATGAAGCCGCTCGTACCGGGAAGCGGCACGTCGATGACGAGCGCGTCGAGGACCTCGTCGACCGCGAGCACCGCGCGGTAGATCTCGCTCGTGCCCATGCGGACACCGCCCCGGTTGATCGTCGCGTCGGAACGGCCCGAGATGATCGCGGTGCCGCGGTCGGTGATCTCGATCCAGTCGCCATGACGCCAGACACCCGGGAACATCTCGAAGTAGCTCTCCCGGTAGCGGCTGCCGTCCGGGTCGCCCCAGAAGAAGATCGGCATCGACGGCATCGGCTCGGTGATCACGAGTTCGCCGACCTCGCCGATCAGCGACTCGCCCTCGAGGCTCCAGGACTCGAGCCGGACGCCCAGCGACCGAGCCTGCAGCTCACCTCGATAGACGGGCAAGGTCGGAACGCCGCCGACGAACGCGGTGCCGACGTCGGTACCGCCGGAGGTCGAGAACAGCCAGATGTCGTCGCCGAGCGCCTCGTACACCCAGGCGAACGCCTCGGGTGAGAGCGGCGAGCCCGTCGACCCAACGGAGCGGAGCGCCGAGAGATCACGCCCCTCGGCGGGCCGGAGCCCTGCCTTCTGGCAGGCTCCGATGTAGGCGGCGCTCGTCCCGAAGCACGTGATCCCCGCGGCCTCGGCGAGATCCCATAGGACGCCAAGGTCGGGGGTGCCGGGGTTCCCGTCGTAGAGCACGATCGAGGCGTCTGTGAAGAGGCCGCTGACGACGAAGTTCCACATCATCCAACCGGTCGTCGTGAACCAGAACAGGCGATCGCCGGCCTGGAGGTCGACGTGGAGGAACATCTTCTTCAGGGACTCGAGGATGATCCCGCCGTGACCGTGGACGATCGCCTTCGGGAGGCCGGTCGTACCGGAGCTGTAGAGCACCCAGAGCGGATGGTCGGACGGCACCTGCTCGAAGGTCAAAGGAGTCCCGGCTCCGCGCTCGCGCAGCTCATCGAACGACACGGCTCCCCGGATGCCCTCGTGGGAGTGTGCCGAATCGAGGTACGCGAGCATGACGGTGTGCTCGACCGTCGGGAGCTCCGCGAGCAGTTCCCTCACGACGCCCGTGCGGTCGAAGTCCTTGCCGCCGTAGCGATACCCGTCCACCGCGAGGAGCACCCTGGGTTCGATCTGCGCGAAGCGGTCAATCACGCTCCGGGCACCGAAGTCGGGCGAGCAGCTCGACCAGATCGCACCGATCGAGGCGCACGCGAGGAACGCGGCAACCGCCTCGGGGACGTTCGGCAGGTATGCGGCGACCCGGTCGCCGGGACCGACGCCCAGAGCGCGGAGGCCCCCGGCGATCAGCGCCACCTCGTCCGCGAGATCGCCGCGCGTCACCGTCGCAAGAGGCCGAAGCTCCGAGGCATGCCAGATCGCGACGTCATCCCGGTTGCGGGGTCGCAGCGCATGCTCTGCGTAGTTCAGGCGCGCCCCCGGGAACCACTCGGCGCCCGGCATCGTCCGCGAGCCGAGCACGCGGTCATAGGGTCTCGACGAGATGACGCCGAACCGATCCCAGATCGAGGCCCAGAAGCCCTCGATGTCGGCCGTCGACCATTCCCAGAGACTCTCGTAGTCGGGGAGTTCGAGGCCCCGCGTCTCCTCGATGAAGCGGGCATACCCGGTGATCGTGGCGCGCTCGATCCGCTGTGCGTCCGGACTCCAGAGGATCGGTGGCACGGCCATCCCGAGAGTCTGCCTTGTCGCGCCACCGCGTGATGACCTGTGCCTACGATGCGGCGGTGCCGGCCTACATCTGCCCCAACTGCAAGAACCGATCTGTGGACATCGACGGCTTCGAAGGGCTGACAGAGTCGGACGCGCTCCAGTGCCGACGCTGCGGCTTCGGCTTCATCTTCCAGCTCCTCGAGGACTACTACCCCGCTCCCGGGACCGGTTTCATCGTCTGCGACCGCGACGCGCGTGTGCTCGCGGCAGGACGTGGCGTGTTCGAGCTGACGGGATTTCAGGAGGACGCCCTCATGGGGCGCGACGTGGGCGAGGTTCTGGCGCTCTCCGACACGGCACCGATCGGCGTCGTGCGCGAGTGGGGTGTCCGCCAGCTGGGTCTCGAGCTCGAGCTGACGACGAGCGCGGCGATCCGAAAGCCGATCACGGTCGACCTGTTCCCGGCCTACGACGAGGACGGCGGCCTGCTCGTCGCACTGACGCCGCGGGGGGGGGGGGGGGGGGGGGGGGGGGGGGGGGGGGGCGCCCGCCCCCCCCCCCCCGCGAGGAGGGGGCCGCGGGCCCCCCCCCCCCCCGCCCCCCCGCCCCCCGGGGGCAGCGGGGGAGGGGGGGGGGTGTGT
>JAJAZN010000138.1 GCA_026785685.1 Thermoleophilia bacterium | reverse complement strand
GGGGCGGGCTTTGGTAAAAACCCCCCCCCCCCCGCCCTGTTGGCCGCGCCCCCGGGGCCCCCGGCCGCCCCCGCCCGCGCGGCCGGAGATGCGGGGCATCACGCCACCCATCCCGCGACCGATGGCGCGGAGCGACGTCGCTCCCACCTCGGCGATCACGTCGTCGACGATCTCGTCGAGATCGTCCTCGGAGAGCGGCTCCGGCATGAACCCCTCCAGGATCTCGAGCTCGTAGTCCTCCTTGTCGGCCTGCTCCTCACGGCCGGCGGCCTCGAACGCGGCGAACGCCTCGACGAGCTTCTTCCGCTCCCGTTGCAGGACCTGCAACTCCTCGTCGTCGGAGAGCGGCCGTTGGAGATCTTTCTCCGCCGAGCGGAGGCTCGCAAGGATCAACGTCAGCGCGTCGCGGCGGTCGTTATCCCGCGCGAGCCGCGCCGCTTTGATCTCGTCCTCGATGGTCGCAATCAGTTGCACGGTGACAGTCTGCCCGCAATGTGCGCTCAATGGAACCCGGGGAGCAACTTTCCGCCGAGGACGTGCCAGTGGAGGTGGAACACGGTCTGCCCCGCACCCGGTCCCACATTGACGATCAGGCGGTAGTCGTCGAGCCCCGCGGCGGCCGCGACCTCGGCCACGAACCGCAGCATTCTCGCAGCCTCCTCGTCCGAGAATGCGGCGATATCGCGGAACGTGTCGATGTGCCGACGGGGCAGAACGAGCAGGTGTGTCTCTGCCGCAGGCGCGATGTCGCGGATCGCGACGAAGTCCTCGGCGGCGAGGACATGGTCGCCGCTCTCGACGAGCCGACAGAAGAGGCAGTCGGTCACAGAGCCTCCGCCAGCACTCCGTCGTCGGTCACTCCGACCGCACGAGCGCGGACGAGCGACCCGACAGGCGCGTCCACGAACCACGGCGTGTAGTCGTCCGCATAGCCGAGCCCCGGCCGGTCGACCAATACGACGTCCTCACTGCCGACCCGTGTCACCCAGCGAGCACGACACGCGGCGTCCGAGGCGGCCCGGAGACGCGCGCTTCGCTCCCGCTTGACCTGCGGTGCGACGGGATCGTCCGCGGCGGTGCGTGTTCCGGGGCGTGGCGAGTACGGGAACGCGTGGACTTTCGTGATCCCGATCTCTGCGATCGCCCCCAGCGTGTTCTCGAAGGCGTCGTCGTCCTCCGTCGGGAAGCCGACGATCACGTCGGTGGTGAGGTTGAAATCTTCACAGCCCTCAAGGCGTGCGCGGTACTGGCCGATCGAGTAGCGACGGCCCATCGCTCGGAGAACGCCGTCGTCGCCCGACTGGAGCGGTACATGGAGGTGCCGAGCCACGGTGGCAGTGTTGCGGATGGCGTCGATCAGTTCTGGCGTCACGTGGTTGATCTCGATCGACGAGAGCCGGAGACGCGCGAGCCCGTCGATCGCGCCGGCCTCCCTGATGAGGCCGGCAAGCGTGAGTCCCGCGGCACGATCACGGAAGCATCCGAGGTTGACGCCCGTGAACACGACCTCGCGGTGCCCCTGGGCGACGCGGCGGCGAATCTCCTTCAGCACGGCTGCGGCCGTTCGGCTTCGCGTCCCGCCTCGGACGAGTGGGATGACACAGAACGCGCAGGAGAACGAGCAGCCATCCTGGATCTTCACGAACGCGCGAACCCGTTCGAGCCGGTGGTCGTCCTGGACGCACCCGATCGGCCCGACGTCGCCGGCGACTGCTTCGGCGATCTCCTCGCTGCGTCGCGGGACGACCTTGATGTTCGCGGGCAGTCCGGCGAAGGTGCTGCTCGAGAGATTCGCAGCGCAGCCCGTGACGTAGACGCGCGCGTGCGTACGTGCGGCCTGTACCGCCGCCTGCCGCGATTTCGCCACGGCTTCGTTCGTCACGCAGCACGTGTTGATGACAGCGAGCTCGGCCGCGTCGCGCGCCTCGGTGTGCCCGTCGGTGAGCAGGCGCTCCCGGATCGCCTGCTCGTCGGCGAACGACACCTTGCAGCCGAGGAACCGTGTCGTGAAGGTCGTCATCGGTTTGAGAGCGTAGACGTTCGCGACGAGGATGTGGATACGAGCGCGTTTCAGAATGACGGTTCGTCGGCGGGGCGTGATGCGCGAGTGCGGTGCGAGGACGCAGGGAGCCTGCCGATACGGGACGTATCGGGGCGACCGAGGACGAAGCAGCGCGCCGCGCAGCGCGTCCCGGCGGCACAAGGCTTCATTCTGAAACGTGCTCTAAGAGTGGTACCGACCACTACGCTGGCGAGATGGTCGGATCGGAGACCTCGTTTCGTGCGTGCCTCGCGGGCGCGCTCGGCGCCCCGGTGGATGACCTTCCGCTGCCTGAATTCGACCCGGAGATCTTCTGGCGCCACTGGCTTGCCGCACGGAACCTTGGCCTGGTGCCGATCGCCGATCCAGCCGTGTTCGAGTGGCCGGGATACTGGATCGCAGCCTCGGCCGACGCGGCCGGCGGGCGCGATGCCGTGCTCATGTTCGGTGCCCCCTCCGGCCCGCTCCTCGATCCGTCGGGCATCTTCCGCAACAACGACTCGATCGTCGAGGCTGTTGCGATCGCACCGTTCGACCTCGGCCTGGCACTTGTCTCGCCGTACGGCGCGGCTCCCGGGGCGAATGGTGTCGTCGCCGGGCTTGTCGTCGCACCGGTCGCAACCGGAGCGCTCGTCCGGGTTGAAGAGGCTCGTGCAGTCGTAGACAGAGGGCTCGAGGGAGATCGGTACGAGATCGGTGCGGGGACGTTCTCGGGGACGGGTCGCGGCTACTAGCTGACGCTCGTCGAGGCCGAGGCGCTCGACGGGGTACGGGCAGACGGCATCGAGATCACGTGGGAGGAGGCGCGCCGGAATGTCGTGACGCGCGGGATACGGTTGAACGTGCTCGTCGACCGCCGGTTCCGGATCGGCGACGTCGAGTGCGTCGGCCGGCGTCTCGCTGAGCCGTGCTCACACCTGCAGTCACTTTCCCCGGTCGGTGCGTTACGGGCTCTCGTTCGGCGGGACGGTCTGCGCGCTGGCATCGTCGGCGGCGGAACCCTGCGAGTGGGGGATCCGGTCGTGCCGCTCGACGAGCACGACGGAGACGCGAAGCTCTAGGAGGGGCTAGGGGGCTCGCTCGAAGCGGTTTGCGGCCCAGCCGTCGAGCGTGACTCGATCCGTCGAGCGCCAGCCGGGCGCCCGGGTATGGGCGGTGTCGAGGTAGCCGGACGTGATCACGACGCCGCTCGTCAGACGGGTGAGGATGCGCTCGACCGGTGCGAGGAGGACGTTCGCAACCGTCGTCGCCATCACCGGCAGTGCGTCGAGCTCCCCGTCGAGGAGCGCGACATCGATTACGACGTCGTTCGCGGTGGCATTCGCGATCGTCGTCTCGACCGCAACGGGATCGTTGTCAACCGCGCGGATCGGCCCGAACCCGAGGCGAGCAGCGGCAATCGAGAGCACTCCCGAACCGCAGCCAAGGTCGAGAAGCGGACTTCGCTCCGACCGCGCCAGGAGCTCGATGCAGGCCCGCGTCGTCGGATGAGCGCCGGTCCCGAACGCGCGACCGGGGTCGATCACAACGGCGTGCTCTCCCGGGTTTGGCCGCTCCCACGGCGGCCCGATCCAGAGGCCGCCAGCACGGGCAGGCTGGTGGAAGGCGCGCCACGCGTCCTCCCACCCCGGCTCGACGGGCGTTACCTCGACGTCCGAAAACGCCTCCTCGATCGAGAGGACGGCGCTTTCGTTGACGTAAAGCGACAGCGTCAACGTCGTGACGTCTTCCGACTCTTCGAAGCCGCCCGGCGAGAGGCCGAGTGCGAGCGCCCACGCCTCCTCGGCCTGCTCGAGCGGCACACGCACGGACACGCGGACGAACTTCCCGGTCATGCGAGCGGGAACGAGGAGGCCTCTCGCCAGGTCACGTCCCCCTGTTCCGCGTAGAGCGCGACCACGCCGACCGCGAAGTGGAACGGCAGCTGCGCCTCGAGCGTCGTGTCGATCGCGGGCGCCGACGCGAAGGGAAACAGCACCGTGACATGCGGCAGAATGTGACGCTCCATGGAGTGGGTTTGATACACGCTGCGGAACGCATCGACGAGCGACTCCGCCGGCACCTGGACGAACAGCACGGATCGACGTTCGTGCGGAGGAATTGCCGTCACGATCAGCGGAAGGCGTTCTTGATCCGCCCGAAGAAGCCGCCGTCATCCTCGTCATCCCGATACGGCTCCTCACCGAGCGCCTCACCGAGCTGCTCGACGAGCGCGCGCTGCTCCTCGTCGAGCCGCCGGGGGATGTGAACGCGAATATGTGCGTGGAACGCACCACGACGCCTCCCCTCGAGGGAGGGCATCCCTTGCCCGCGAAGGACGACGATGTGACCGGGCTGCGTTCCTGCGGGGACGTCGATCTCTACCTCCCCGGCAGGCCCGGGCACGGTCAGCGACGTGCCGAGCGCAGCCTGGGTCATCGTGAGCTCGACGGCGGTGTGAAGGTCGGAACCGTCACGCTCGATCCCTGCAACCGGTGTCACCCGAACCTGAACGAAGAGATCGCCGTTCGGGCCGCCGAGCGCGCCGGCATGGCCCTCGTTTCGAACCCGGATACGCTGTCCGTCGTCGATTCCGGCCGGAATGTCGATGTCGATGTCGCGGTCGTGGAGCGTCCGGCCGATGCCGTCACACGTCTCGCACGACGTCTCGACGATGCTGCCGACGCCCTCGCAACGCGGGCAGGCACCGGTCCGGACAAACTGGCCAAAGACACTCTGGGACACCTGCTGCACGCGGCCGGCACCTGCGCACGCGTCGCAGATACGCGGGGACGTTCCGGGAGCCGCTCCGTTGCCGCCGCATGTCTCGCACGCCTCGGCGACGCGGGTCGGGACGCTGACCGAGATGCCCGTGAATGCCTCGGCGAGCGTGATCTCCGCGGTTGCGGTGACATCCCCGCCG
>JAJAZN010000137.1 GCA_026785685.1 Thermoleophilia bacterium | reverse complement strand
TCGTCACGGCGAGCGCCTGTACGTGTAGGACGCGAGCCTCGTCGAGCCGGCCCACTGAGGCCAGAGCGAGTCCCCGGGAGGCAAGCACCTCGCCTTTCATCGCGTTCACCGAGATCGTGAGGTCGGGCGGCTCCAAAATGCTTGCTTCGGTCACTCGACCTTGCTGCAGCAGAGTCCTAACTCGGCTGGCATAGACGTTTTGTATCCCGTACTCGTCGTTGCACCGCCGCGCTTCGCGGGCTGAGTCGTCGAGCGCCTCGTGAGCCTCATAGTGCTTTCCCATCCCGGAGAGAGCCGTTGCAAGCACCGCCTGCGCGTATGCGACAGCGGGATCAACGCGAAACTCGTTGGCGTCATGGAGTGCCATGAGGGCTTGGTCGTGAGCGTCGGCATACTCCGCATTTAGGTTGAGCGCGCATGCGAACGCGCACCTGAACGAGCACCGCACGAACGGGTCTTCCAGATCCGCGACCAACTCAGCGACCTGTCGAGCGGCAGCGAGATGGCGAATCGCGCCGAAGCGGAAGTCCATTCCCACCCTCTTATCAACCATCCGAACAAGTTCATACGGATCGGAGCTACTCGCGGTTGATTCAAGAACCTTCAAGAGATCATGAGCTTCATCAAGCTCAAGGGCCGACGCGCACATTAGTTGCCCCCAAAGCGCATCCCGGCCGTTGCGCTGTGACTCAGCGGCACGCTCGGCAAGTCGATAGAAGTTAAGCGCGGAGTCCTCGCGGGATCCAGCGTGTGCTGAACGCCCCGCGACCATGGCCGCGCGAAAGACATCAAAGGAACTCGCGCCCTCCATCTCGATTGCGCGTTGCGCAATTGTCTGCGCGCTCATGTGCTTTCCGTACCTCAATGCGATCTCTGCCCTTGCCACCTCAATGGCTGGAGAGACACGTCTACGGGCGGACGCACGATCGATCCACGTCTCGAGCGTGGCGAGTCTCCCAAGATTCAAGAGCTCACTGAGAGCCTCATGAAGGAGCTGTTCGAGGTCGAGAACAGTTCCATATCGGTCGACCAACTCGTATACGGCGTCCCACTCCTTTCGCTGTCGATAGACGACCAGGCAGTCCGAGAACGCGTCCCGCACGTCGCGTGTCATTTCCCTCCGCGCCCGCTCCTCCAGGAACGCCGCTGCAAGCGGATGGAACTCCAGCTTGCCCCCACGCTCCTCCAACACGCCGAGCGTCAACGCCTCCCCGCACACCCGCGCCGCTCGCTCTGCCCCGAGCAGCTCGACGGCGAGCTCGCGGTCGAGGCTCGGCGCTGTGGCAAGCAACCCGAGGCCATTTCGCACATCCGGCTCGAGACCGCGATAGACCTCGTCGGCGAAGAATTCGTACAGCTGACCGGGAAGGTCCATGTGCTCCTCGGGCAGCGGTGAGTCGGACGTCGTCAGGCTCGCAAGCCCGATCACCGCCGGCCACCCACCGGCAAGGGCAAGCAGGCCGGACGTCATCTCGTCACGAACGCCGGCGAGCATCTCCGTCACCTCGTCCTCGGTCATCGCGAGCATCGCCTGCCCGACCTCCAGCACCTCGCCGTAGAGAATGCTGCGCATCGAGACCCAGGTGGGGCGATCCCTCGTCGAGATCATCACCTGAAGAGGCGACTGCTGGACGAGACCCTCGACGAACGCCTCGGCGGTAGGCGACTCACGGATGTGTTGGTAGTCATCGATCACGATCCACGCGTCGTCGGGCCAGTCGGCGAAGTCCTCGGACAACAGGTCGATGAGCACATCGAGCTCCGCCGTTGGATCAGGCGTCGCATTTAGCCGTTCGCGCAGCCTCCGATCGGAGCCCGGGATGATCTCTGCACCGGCCGCAGCCATTTCCCGCGCAAGCACTGCAACATCGGCCGACGGTCGATGAGCCCTCACCCACGCAACCCGCCGCTCCCCGGCCGCCCACTGCTCGGCGAGAATCGTCTTCCCGAAGCCCGGCCCGGCAACGAGCATGCGCACACGGGCCTGGGAGCGATCGAGCGCCCTGATCAGCCGCGGACGCTCGAGAAGGCGACGCCTGCGGAGGGGTGGCTTCGGAGAACCGGCCATCGGGTTAACCAGACAGGCTACAACAGGATGGCTCATGGGAAAAGTGGGGCGCCCGCGGCACACGGGGGAGAAAGCCGCGGACGCCCTCCTCTAGACCCCCGGTCGCCGATGGAGCACGCCGAGGCTTGCCGAGAGCGGATCCTCCCCCGTGAGTACCCGAAACGCGACGGGAATCTGCCGGCGGCGACTCACACCCAGCTTCGTGCGCAACGTGTCCGAATGCGCCTTCGCTGTTCTGGGCGAGATTCCCAGCCGCTCGCCAACCTCGTCGTTCGAGCACCCTGCCGCGATCAGCGCCACGACTTCACGCTGCCGCGCCGTGAGGCCGGACTCTCTGTTGAACGCTTGAGTGATCATGACGGAAGAGGCTAGTGCGACACGCTCACAGGAACTATTCCTCGGCAGATGTAACCGTGGGTGTAATCCATTACGTCGGAAATCGATTTCCGGTAATTTGTCGCGTATATGAGCACGCAAGTCACCATCTGGGGTGGGCTCGTCCTGGCCATCCTGGGCTTCCTCGCCATTGACTTCTTCCTCTTCGGCCGCCGCGGGATCACGTTTCGCAGCACCGTCCTCTGGAGCATCTTCTGGCTTGTGCTCGGCATGTCGTTCACCTTCGTCATGGGTGCGTGGCAGGGGCGCGACGCGGCCGAGGAGTACCTCGCCGGCTACCTGATCGAGCGAAGCCTCTCGATCGACAACATCTTCGTCTTCGCCCTCATCTTCGCGTCCTTCGCGATCCCGATGAACAAGCAGGGCCGTCTCCTGTCGATCGGCATCGTCATGGCCCTCGCGATGAGGGCAGTCTTCATCGTCGCGGGGGCTGCGCTCCTCGATGCATTCCACTTCACGATCTACCTCTTCGGTCTCCTCCTCGTTGCGACCGGCATCAAGCTCGCGCGCCATTCGAGCGAGGAGGTTCACCCGGAAAGGAACATCGTCCTCCGAGGCATGAAGCGAATCTGGCCGGGCACGACCGTCGCCGTCGCCGTCGTCGTCGTCCTCGCGACCACCGATCTCATCTTCGCCATCGACTCGATCCCGGCCATCTTCGCGATCACCGAGGACGCGTTCATCGTCTTCGCCGCCAACGCCTTTGCCCTCCTCGGCCTGCGGTCGCTCTACTTCCTCCTCGCGGGGATGATGGACCGGTTCGCCTACCTCACGCACGGACTCGCAATCGTTCTGGTCTGGGTCGGGGCGAAAATGCTCCTCACCGGCGTGTGGAAGGTTCCGACGTGGCTCTCGCTCCTCGTCATCGTCGGCGTCCTCGCGGGAGCGATCGGGCTATCGTTCTTCAGCACGCGCGCCAAAGAGCCCGAGAAACCGGCCGAGGCACCTCAATGACTTCGTGGACATTCCTCTCCCACCATGCACAGGTCTTTCTCTGCATTGCCCGGGATCCCGATGCTCGACTCCGTGACATCGCAGCGGGAGTGGGCATCACAGAGCGAGCGGTGCAGGCGATCGTGAACGACCTCGTCGAAGCGGGCTACGTCGACCGGACGCGTGTCGGCAGGCGTAATCACTATGCCATCCACCCGGAAGTACCGCTTCGCCATCCGCTGCAGGGCGACCTCGACGCCGGGACGCTGCTCCGGCTCGTGCAGTAGCACCGGCCCGCGAGACGCGCTCCGCGCGGGTCGATTACCCGCAACCGGCGGCTATCCGGCACGATGGCGCTATGGATCGGTCAGCCGGTGTACCACGACAAAGCCTCCTCGTGGCTCTCCACGGAGGAAGGTAGTCGCATCGACGAGCAATCTCCCTTCTCTGATCAGATCGCAATGCTTCGCGACCGCGGGCTTCCGCTTGTCGCGCTCGGTTCGATCGTGGCAGGAGCCGCGCTCTGGCTGAGCGGCCAGGAGAGCTGGGCGGACATCGCCTGGGCCGTGGGTGCCGTCGCCGTGCTCGTGCCGCTGGTGCTCTCAACGGCCCGTTCACTGCTTCGCGGCGATGTCGGCGTCGACGCGATCGCGCTCGTCGCAATCATCTGGGCACTCGCGCTCGGTGAGTTTCTCGCCGCTGCGATCGTCGCGCTGATGATGTCAGGTGGGGCCGCGCTCGAGGCGTGGGCGGAAGGCCGCGCCCGCCGAGAGCTCCGACTCCTCGTTGCGCGAGCGCCTCGCACGGCGCACCGTTACGTCAGCGAGTCCCTCGAGGAGGTGCAGGTCGAGGCGCTCGTGGTCGGAGACCTCGTTTCAGTGCGCGCCGGTGAGATCGTCCCGGCCGACGGCGCCGTAGCGAGCCGGGAGGCCGTGCTCGACGAATCCGCCCTGACAGGTGAGGCACTCCCGGTCACGATCACGAGCCACGGCCATGTCCGTTCGGGGACCGCAAACGCGGGAGACGCCTTCGACCTTCGCGTCACCGCCCCGGCCGCGCAGAGCGCCTACGCCGCGATCGTCCGGCTCGTTCGAAGCGCCGAGGTCGACAGGGCGCAATTCACTCGCCTCGCAGACCGCTACGCCGCCTACTTCCTACCGTTCTCGCTCGCCGTCGCAGGCCTCGCCTGGCTTGCCTCGGGCGACCCTACGCGTGGGCTGGCAGTCATGGTCGTGGCGACGCCGTGCCCGCTGATCCTGGCGGCGCCGATCGCGTTCGTCGCAGGTCTCTCACGGGCAGCACGGGCCGGAATCATCGTCAAGGGCGGCGGGGCGCTCGAGCGGCTTGGTACCGCGAAGACCGTGTTGCTCGACAAGACGGGCACGCTCACGCTCGGCCAGCCCGAGCTCGAGGACATCGTCATCTACGGTCAGCTGGCCGCTGACGACGTTCTCCGGCTCGCAGCATCCGTCGACCAGATGTCGACCCACGTCCTCGCCGAGAGCCTCGTATCGGCCGCAGTGGCGCGAGAGCTCCCACTCTCCCTCCCGACCGGCGTTACCGAGGACGCCGGCCGCGGCATCATCGGCACGATCGACGGTTCGGTCGTCGCAGTTGGCTCGAGCGCCTGGCTTGAGAGCAACGGCTACGTGGGCGTCCGCGACAAGGCCCGGGAACACGACAGCGGAGATGGAGCCGGTCGAGCAAAGATCCTCGTCGGCATCAACGGCGAGCTCGCTGCCGTGTTGGTGATGGGCGATCGACTTCGTCCCGGCGCGGAGACGCTCGCCCGCGAACTTCGAGATGTCGGTGTCACCCGCGTTGCACTGCTCACGGGCGACAGGGCCGAGATCGCAGACGAGGTTGCCCGAAGTGCCGGTATCGAGACGGTCTACTCCGAGCAGACACCCGAGGGAAAGCTCGACGTCGTTCGCTCGACCCGCGACCAACCGGAGAGGCGCAACGTCGTCATGGTCGGTGACGGGATCAACGACGCTCCTGCACTCGCGCTCGCTGATGTGGGCATTGCAATGGCGGGCAAGGGCGCCACGATCTCGTCCGAGACGGCGGACGTCGTGATCACGGTCGACAACGCCAACAGGATCGCGCTATCGATCGCTATCGGCCGGCGCTCACTGCACATCGCGCGTCAGAGCGTCGTGTTCGGCCTCGGCCTCTCGGTCGCCGCAATGTTGTTTGCTGCCTTCGGCTACCTCCCGCCCGTCTGGGGCGCGCTCTTCCAGGAGGTCATCGATGTGGCCGTGATCCTCAACGCCCTTCGCGCCCTCCGCGGCTAGCGGGAGGGAGCAAGCCGTGTCTACTTCGTCGACTCGTTGACGTACGCGGCGACGTCGGCGATCTGCTGCTCGTCGAGTTGCGGGTATGCAGGCATCGCGTTGAGGCCGTTCGTCACACGATCGATCACGAGCGCCTCGGACGGCTTCTTCTCGTCGAACGACGGCCCAACAGTCCCCGTGGCGCCAGCGGCTTCGAGCGTATGGCAGTTGGAGCAGGATGAGCTCGCAAACACCTCGGCGCCGGCCGCTGCGTCACCGGTGACCGTGCCCTCACCGCCGCCACCCGTCTCGACCGCCGTCGTCGTCGGCGTGTCGTCCTTGTTCGAGGCGACGTCACGACCGACGAGATACCCGCCGACGGCGAAGATCAAGGCAAGTGCGAGAGCAACGATCATCACCGCTGCCTCGATGCTGTGCACCGACGACTCCTTCCGCACCTTCGACGGCTCGGGAATGCCGCGCTCGTCGAACGTCGCAATCCCACCCTTCCCTCGCAGTGTCTGCATCACGTTCCAGAAGAACAGCGCCTGCGCCGCGGCGAGGATGAAGGCGAACGGCAGCGAGATACGTGTGAG
Organism: Thermoleophilia bacterium; assembly: GCA_026785685.1. GTDB lineage: Bacteria > Actinomycetota > Thermoleophilia > Gaiellales > Gaiellaceae > Gaiella. Next base: position 3,024 of record JAJAZN010000137.1, on the reverse strand, counting down.
CGTGTCGTAGTTCGACGGGAGGACAGACCATCGCCGGGGTGCGCCATCGAGTCCCTGAACGAGCCAGATCCCGAAGAAGATCATCCCGACAACGAAGGTGATCCACACGTGAATCCATGCCATCCGCTCGCTGTAGAGCGCCTTGCCGGAGAGCTCGGGCAACAGGGCGTAGACGGCGCCGAAGATCAGCAGCCCGATGTTCAGCATCGCCATGTGGTGGAAGTGGCCGACGATCCACAGTGTGTTGTGGATCGCAACGTCGAGTGCGATCGTTGCGTTGACGATTCCCGAGAGACCGGCGAGCAACCATCCGACAAGGCCGAAGAACAGCGCTGTCGACGCAGGTGTCCAGCGGAAGCGTGACCGGTAGATCGTGAAGCCGAGACTGTAGAGCGACAGCGCTGAGGGGAGCACGAGCGCAAACGTGATCGGCTGCATGGCCGTGTTGATCTGCGCCTGCGCCGTTCCGCTCGGGTAGTCGAGATAGAGGTGGTGGGCCCAGACGAAGACGTTCGCGATCACTGCGACCGTCCAGGCGACGGCGATCACGTGACCGGCAACGAGGTCGCGGCCGGCGTACCTCGGAATCAGCCAGTAATAGACGGCAACTGCTGGGAAGAGCAAGAGATAGACGACCGGGTGTCCGAACCACCAGAGGATGTTCTTCGCGAGCAGGTCGTTCGCGCTTCCGACGACGCCCATCGACTCGAAGATCTGCCAGATCAGGAGCCCCGCGAGTGGGAGCGTGGCAATGATCATGTCGAGGCCGATCACGGTGAGCGGAATCACGGGGTACGGGACAGACTTCTTCGCCGCGAACGTGCGGGGCATGAGGAAGCCCCAGCCGAACGCGAGACCGAGCCGCTTGCCGATTGAGCCCGAGACGCTCTGAAGCGCCTCGCGGTTCATCACCGTGTGCAAGATCCCGAAGCACCACGTGACGATTGCAAGACCGGCGAGGAGAACGGAGAACGAGAAGAGCCCCGTGGCCCAGGCGCCCCAGTTCCCGGATCCGTAAAACGGCAGCGGGTAAAGGAAGACCCACGACGCTCCGAAGCCCATGAAGATCGTCGTGATGATCACGCCCAGCACGCCGAGCACCATCAGCCACCACGTCAGGCGGGCCATCACGAGGCCGAAGCCGCGCACCGGGAAGCCAACACCGGCGAGAACCCACCAGGCGAGGCCCATCACCGCGAACCCGGCCCAGCCGACGAAAGCACCCAGGCCGTGCGCGGTCATCATCGCGTACCAGAAGTTGTCGCCGACCCTGAGCTGCGGCACAGCCTGGCTCAATCGCATCACGACTCCGAGCAGACCGGAGGCAGCAAGGATGATCGTCGACCAGACGATGTAGCTCACGGTTAGCCGCCGCGCGATCGCGCGGTCCTGCTCGTCGATCACGCTGCCTTCACCTCGAAGGTCGTGCTCATCAGGTGATGGCCCGCGCCGCAGAACTCGAGACAGTGAACGGTGTACGTCCCCGGCTCGGAGAACGTGTGAACGATCTTCTGCTCGTGATCAGCGACGACCTGCGCCTGGAAGATCAGCGGGCCGGAGGGGTTGTAGACGCCGACCCCGTGGGCGACGTCGCGCGAGCGGGCGAGGAACGCGACCGGCCTGCCGGTGACGATCGGCTGCGGTGCGTCGATGGCCCACGCGTACTGGACTCCGACGACACGGACGACCTGGCCACGAGGGCCCGCCGTCTCGCCGTAAGGGACGTAGAAGATCGTGCCCATGAGCAGCGCGAAGAGCGTCACGATCATGATCACGAGCCAGGTCGTCTCGCGCCGCGACCAGACCCCCGAGCGGTCCTCCTCGAGCGGGCGGGATGTCGAGCGGAAGATCGCGAACGAGATCGCCGACCCGAGGATGACGGCGATCGAGTAGGCAACGGTGATGATGACCGCGGTGTGGCTCACGCGGAGCATTCTTCCCGACCGGGACGACGGCAGACATCGGTTGTTGACCCCGTACCGATTGCGGACTTCCCGCAACGGAGTGAGCGGGCGCCCCGATGCATCGCGGTGCCCACTGGAACACGATGCTCGGCATGCGCAAAAAAATCCTCGTAGCCACCGACGGCTCCCCGGCAGCGAACGCGGCGCTCGAGGCGGCGCTCGCGCTCTCGCTCGAAACGGAGAGCGGGATTGCGGTGATCACAGTATGGCGGGCGCTCCAGGGCGACTTCGGGCTCGCGTACCCCTCGACCGCCGTTCTCGCGGACATTCTCGACGCGGAGAGAACGCACGCCGAGACGACACTCAGCGTCGCTGCTGGACGGGCTGAGGAGGCTCGAGTCCCGATCATCACGAGACTCGCGACCGGCGATCCGGCCGAGACGATCTGTGCCTACGCGGCGGAGATCGGGGCACGGCTCATTGCCGTAGGTACACGCGGACACGGCACCGTCGCCTCACTCCTCCTCGGCAGCGTCTCCCAGGCGGTCATGCGCCACGCGCCATGCCCCGTGCTCGTCGTCCGCGATCCGCGCAGGCCTCGCGACGAGGCTCCTCCAGTTCAAGCTGCTGTCGACGCCTAGGCTTGCCGCTAGCCGAATCGCGCCACGCACGTCGACGGCGTCACCCAGGCCTCGAGGCTCTTCAAGCTGGTGCCCGACCCTAGCTCCCCGAGCGCCCCGTCGATGAAACCGGCATGGAAGGAGCAGACGACGCGCGGGTAGCGTTCGGCGAGCTCTCTGAACGGGCACCGGTGCATCACGAGCTCCTTCTCGCTCGCCTCTGGCGCGAATCCGCGGCGACGCAGAAGGCTTGCCACTCGCTCGATGCATGCCTCGTCGTCGGGCTCGCGACCAGGCTCGAGTCGCTCGACCATCACTCTGCCCCAGCTCCTGCCGGCCGCCTCCGCGATCTCGATGCCGTCGGGCAGTGGCTCGAGCGCTGACGCCAACGAGGCGGCGAGGAGCGCGTGCTCTTGCTCTGCCTCGGCCGGTACGGCACTGACGACGAGCGGTGGGCGGCCGCGGCCGCCCGTGCGCTCCGGAGCCGAGACCACGAGCTC
>JAJAZN010000136.1 GCA_026785685.1 Thermoleophilia bacterium | reverse complement strand
TGGGGCTGCAGCTTTTATATATTCTACTCAGTATCTCCTCCCCCCCGGCGGTGCACATCAGCGGCGGGGGGGGGGGCGGCGTCTGCGACACCCCCCCCCCCCCCCCCCCGGGTCTCATGCGTCGCACGAGACCCGGGCCGTTCTGATCTCCGGGGCGAGGCTTCAGCCTCTCCCGAGGGTTAAGGCCCTTACGACTCTTCGGTCGCCTCCGGCGGTGCGTCCTCGACCGGTAGCTCATCCTCGAACCCGAGGCCGAGCGTCGTCAGGTCGATGTCGCCGTCGCCGATCTCCTCGAGCGCCGCGAGCAGCTCCTGCGCCTCCGCGGCGAACATCGAGGACGGCAGCGGCTCTGCCGGCTCGATCTCGATGCCGCGGTACTTCTTCAGGCCCGTCGCTGCAGGGATCAGCTTGCCGATGATCACGTTCTCCTTCAGCCCGAGCAACCGATCGATCTTGCCCTCGATGGCAGCGTCCGTGAGGACCTTCGTGGTCTCCTGGAACGATGCCGCCGAGAGGAACGACTCGGTCGCGAGCGAGGCCTTCGTGATTCCGAGAATCAGCGGCTCGAAGGTCGCCTCTTCCTTCTTCGCCTTGCGGGCGACGTCGTTCGCACGACCGAGCACGGCCTTGTCGACGAGCTGACCCGGGAGCAACGTCGTGTCCCCTGCAGTCTCGACACGCACCTTCTTGAGCATCTGGCGGACGATCAGCTCGATGTGCTTGTCGTGGATGTCGACACCCTGTGACTTGTAGACCTTCTGCACCTCACCGACGAGGTAGAGCTCGGTCGCCGTCGAGCCCTTGAGCGCGAGCAGCTCGGCCGGGGCGATCGACCCCTCGTTGAGCGGGTCACCCGCCTCGACGACCTGGCCGTGCGTGACGAGGAACCGTGTCCGGCGCGAGAAGCTGTACTCCTTCGCAGGAATCGGCTCGCCGTTCTCGTCGAGCGACGACGGGACGACGGTCACCTTGATCGTGCGATCGGCGTCCTCGACCTCGATCTTGCCTGCGACCTCGGCGATCGTTGCCGCACCCTTCGGATTTCGCGCCTCGAAGATCTCGACGACACGCGGGAGACCGTGGGTGATGTCGGCACCGGCGACTCCGCCCGTGTGGAACGTGCGCATCGTGAGCTGCGTGCCCGGCTCACCGATCGACTGCGCCGCGATGATGCCGACGGCATCGCCGACCTCGCAGATGTAGCCGGTCGCGAGGAACGTGCCGTAACACGCGCGGCACACGCCGTGCTCGCTCTTGCACTTGAGGGCCGAGCGCACCGGGACGCGATACCCCTCGGCGTGCTCCTCGAGCCCTTCGAGCAGCTCCCGCAGGAGCGGCATCGTCAGCTCGGTCCCCGCAGACAGAAGCAGCGTCTTGCCTGGCTTGCCATCCTTGAGCGGCTTGTAGACGTCGAGCGCGAGCAACCGGGCGACAACGCTGGAGTTCTCCTTGTCGTCGAGCATCGCTGCGAGCTCGATGTGGTCGGTGGTACCGCAGTCGAGATCACGAATGATCACGTCCTGCGAGACGTCGACGAGACGTCGCGTCAGATAGCCGGAGTCGGCTGTCCGCAGCGCCGTGTCGGCGAGTCCCTTGCGGGCACCGTGCGTCGAGATGAAGTACTCGAGCACCGACAGGCCCTCCATGAAGTTGGCCTTGATCGGGCGCTCGATGATCTCGCCCTTCGGATTGGCCATCAGCCCGCGCATACCGGCGAGCTGGCGGATCTGGTTGAACGATCCGCGGGCACCCGAGTTGGCCATCATGAAGATGGTGTTCGTCTTGTGGAGGTTGGCCTTCATTGCCTCGGCAACCTCTTCGGTCGCCTCCGTCCACACGGCGACGATCCGCTCGTGCCGCTCTTCCTCGGTCATGAGGCCGCGCTGGTACTCGCCTTCGAGCTTCTTGACCTCGGCCTCGTAGCCGACCAGGATCTCTTCCTTGTTCGGCGGGATCACGATGTCGTTCTTCGAGACGGTGATGCCGGCCTGCGTCGCGAAGCGGAATGCGAGCGACTTGATCGTGTCGAGCACGGTCGCAACCGCATGGGCGCCGTAGAGATTGACGAGCTCCGTGATGAAGATGTCGATCTCCCGCTTGGAGAGCGGACGGTTGATGAACGTGTGCCTAACCGACTCGGCCGTGTGCACCGCGATCTCGAGCGAACGCTCGATCTCAACGTTGAAGATCACGCGCCCGGGCGTTGTCAGGATTACCTCGTCGTGCCAGCGATACTCGATCGGCTCCTGCAAGTGAACCTGGCGGGACTCGACTGCGAACTCGACCTCTTCCTCGGAGCGGAAACGCTTCAGTCCCTTGACGCCGAGCACCTTCACGATGTCCGCAGACGTCGTCTCGGGAAGCTCGTGATCGCAGTAGGTGAGGTAGTAGGCACCGAGAACCATGTCCTGCGTCGGTGTCGCGAGCGGCCGCCCATGGGCTGGCGAGAGGATGTTGTTCGCCGACAGCATGAGGATCCGGGCCTCCGCCTGGGCCTCGGCGGAGAGCGGCAGGTGAACAGCCATCTGGTCGCCGTCGAAGTCGGCGTTGAACGCATGACAGACGAGCGGGTGCACCTGGATCGCCTTGCCCTCGACGAGGATCGGCTCGAAGGCCTGGATTCCCAGTCGATGGAGCGTTGGTGCGCGGTTCAGGAGCACCGGGTGCTCGGCGATGACCTCCTCGAGAACGTCCCAGACGTCCAGCGACATCGACTCGACGTGCTTCTTCGCCGCCTTGATGTTCTGCACGGCCTTGCGCTCGACGAGCCGACTCATGATGAACGGCTTGAAGAGCTCGAGGGCCATCAGCTTCGGCAGGCCGCACTGGTGGAGCTTGAGGTTCGGGCCGGCAACGATGACCGAGCGGCCCGAGTAGTCCACGCGCTTGCCGAGCAGGTTCTGACGGAAGCGACCCTGCTTGCCCTTGAGCATGTCGGAGAGTGACTTGAGGGGCCGGTTGCCCGGGCCCGTCACTGCGCGACCGCGACGACCGTTGTCGAACAGCGCGTCGACGGCCTCCTGGAGCATGCGCTTCTCGTTGTTGACGATGATCTCCGGTGCGCCGAGATCGAGCAGGCGCTTGAGCCGGTTGTTGCGGTTGATCACGCGCCGATAGAGATCGTTCAGGTCGGACGTGGCGAAGCGGCCACCGTCGAGCTGAACCATGGGCCGCAGCTCCGGCGGGATCACGGGCACGGCCTCGAGGATCATCCACTCCGGCTTGTTCTCGGACTTGATGAACGCCTCGACGACCTTCAGCCGCTTGATGCCGCGCTGCTGCTTCTGACCCTTGGAGGTCTTGATCACTTCACGAAGCGTCACCGACTCCTCGGCGAGGTCGAGATCGCGGAGGAGATCACGGATCGCCTCGGCGCCCATGCCGCCACGGAAGTACTGCCCGAACCCGTACGGCGAGCCAAAGCGGTCCTTCAGCTCACGGAACAGCTGCTCGTCGTTGACGACGAGCTTCGGCTCGAGCTCCCGGAAGAGCTTCCACGTCTCTTCGAGACGACGGACGCCGTCGACTGCGGCTTCCCGGGCATCGTTGCGACGGGAGTCCATGTCCTGCACCATCTCGCGCACCTTGAGCGCCCACTGGGCGACGATGTCGAGATCGTCCTTCTTGGCGCCGGGAAGCAGGCACAGGTCGGACGCAAGCTCGCGCACTTCGTCAACGGTCTGACCGACGTTCTCCTGCTGGAGCGCGTCTGCGAGCAGGCCGTTACCGATCTCGCGCGCCTTGTCCAGGTTCTTCACGTCGACATTCGCCACGATCTCGGCGTCCTCGCCGGACAGCTCGCTGCCCGTCGTGAGTGCCTCGACGAGCTTGTTCAGGTGCTTCGTGATCGCGCCCTTCTTCGATCCCGTTGCCGTCTCGAGCTCCGCGCGGAGTGGGTCGAGGGCCTCATGGATCTCCTGGGCGGCCGTCGCGACGGACTCGACCTCACGCGGGGTCAGCTTGCGATCCTCGCGCGTTGCCGTCTGGCGGACGAGATCACGGATCTTCTTGCCGTCCTCCGTCGTCAGCGACTTCGCCAGCTTCGGGAAGATGCCGCCGGCGAGCTGGCGGGCCTCCTCGAGCGTGGGGAGCATCTGATCCTCGGCCCAGTTGTTGAGCGACCGTGTCCAGAACTCGTCGTCCTCGTCGAAGTTCTTCTCCTTGCCGGCGGCGAAGTACTCACGCCGTCGGGTCAGGCGCTCCTCCACGGCGAGCACGTGATCGTCGCGGTCGACGTAGATCTGCTCGGACTCGGCGCGAACCTTGTCCTCCAGGTCTGCGAGGTCCTTGGCGCGGGCCTCGTTGTCGACGCCCGTGACGATCGAGGCGGCGAAGTAGAGCACCTTCTCGAGCTCGCGCGGGGCGATGTCGAGGAGGTAGCCGATCCGGCTCGGGACACCCTTGAAGAACCAGATGTGGGAGACGGGCGCGGCCAGGTCGATATGACCCATGCGCTCGCGACGCACCTTCTGGCGTGTTACCTCGACGCCGCAGCGCTCGCAGATGATGCCCTTGTAGCGGACGCGCTTGTACTTGCCGCAGTAGCACTCCCAGTCCTTCGTCGGACCGAAAATGCGCTCGCAGAAGAGGCCGTCACGCTCGGGCTTGAGCGTGCGGTAGTTGATCGTCTCCGGCTTGGTGACCTCGCCCGACGACCAGTCGCGGATCTTCTTGCTCGACGCGAGGCCGATGCGGATCGCGTCGAATTCATTGATGTCGATCAAAGGATTTCACCTGAGGTGAAATCCTTATATAGAGCGTTCATCGTTTGCATTGTTCCTCCGCGTCGTCAACTTCTTGGAAATCCATCTGCCCTTTGCGGGACGTTTCGAATGCACTATCTAACGGGGTTCGCGTAGCGAAGCCCTTCCGTTCAGTCGTCGAGCTCGGCGTCGGCGAGGCCGACCTCGAGCTCCGCGTCGGCTTCGACGCCGTCCAGGCT
>JAJAZN010000135.1 GCA_026785685.1 Thermoleophilia bacterium | reverse complement strand
GGGGCGGCGGCTCGACATGTGCGACCGAGCTCAGCGGTTACCCCCTGATCTCGGTCCAGGCGGTCTTCCAGTCCTCCTGTGTCTTACAGGTGGTTCCGTCGTCATCGTCCCCGCAGTCCTCGACAGGCGTCGTCCAGTAGTAGACGTCCTTCCACCAGTCCTCGTCGTCTGCGTGGTACTCGTCACAGTGATTCTGGTTCTTCGTCAGATCACAGGCCTTGAGGTTGACCGGTGCCTCGCCGAAGCCCTCCGCCACCGCTGCTTGCGCTTCCGGCGAGATCATGTGATCCATCCAGAGGTACATGCAGTTCGGGTTCGCAGCCTTCGAGTAGATCATCCACGTGTCTGACCAGCCCGTCGTGCCCTCCGTCGGCTTGATCGCCGTGACGGCAACCGGCGGCTTCGCGGCGGTCAGCTGGACGTACTGGTAGGGCCACGTCGTTCCAACCGTGCTGTCACCGTTCGTGTACGACGCGATCTGCTTGGCGACATCTCCGGGCCAGTACTCACCGACGTACGGTGCCTGCTTCTTGAGCAGGGCAACGGCAGCGTTGAACTGCTCCTCGTTGAGCTGATACGGGTTGTCGATCCCGAGGTCGGGCTGTGTCGCCTTGAGGTAGACCGCAGCGTCCGCGATGAAGATCGAATCGTCGTAGATCGAGATCTTGCCCTTGTACTTTTCGAGCTGATCATCCTCCCAGATGACGTTCCAGGAGTTCGTGTCGGCCGGCACCATGTCGTTGCGGAACATCAGGTAGTTCGGGCCACGGCCGTGCGGCACCCCGTACGACTCTCCGTCGAGCGAGTTGTACGACTGGTTCTTGATCCCCTCCTGCACGTCGGCGTAATTCGGGATCAGCTCCGAGTTCACCGGCGCGACGTCACCGGTCGCCATCAGGCGAACGCTCGCATTGCCCGACGCCGAGACACCGTCATACTCGCCCGTCTGGATGAGCGAGATCATGTCGTCCGAGCTGCCGCCGTCCTTCGTGTTGACCTTGCAGCCCGTTGCCGCCGTGAACTCGTCCACGAGCTGGGCGTATCCGGCCCACTGGACGACGTTGACCTCACCCTCTTCCTTGGCGTTTGCCTGGATCTCCTCGAGGGTCGTACCGAGTCCTTCGATCTGAGAGGCACTGCTCTCGTCGCCGCCGCCGCACCCTGCGGCCACGATCGCCAGAGCTGCCACGACCATGAGCATTCCAGCCCGCAGGCCGAGACGCTTCTTTCGTTCTGTCATTCCGTTCCCTCCCGTTCGACGATTTCCGACTCCTGCCCTGCACGCCACTGCAGTCTCACGCGGCGCCCGCGTGCTGCCAATACCTCGCCCGAGGTCTCCTCCAGGTTCTGCGCGAGCGCTTGGAGCTCGCCGCCCCGATCGAGACTGACGTGGTACCTCGTCACCGGCCCGACGTACTGGACGTCGCGGACGGTTCCCTCCTCGACATGCGACCCCTCATCGGATCGCTCGTCCTCGGCCAGGATCTGAATCTTCTCCGGCCGAACCGTGTAACGGCGCCCGTCCCGCTCGATCACGTTCGAGACGCCGACGAATCCCGCGATGAACTCACTGGTCGGGTGCTCGTAGACCTCGGCGGGCGGCCCGATCTGCTCGATCCGACCCTTGTTGAAGACCGCGACGCGATCACTCATCGTGAGCGCCTCTTCCTGGTCGTGCGTCACGTAGACGAACGTGATCCCGACCTCCCGCTGGATGCGCTTCAGCTCGATCTGCATCTCCTGGCGCAACTTGAGATCGAGAGCACCGAGTGGTTCGTCCAGCAGGAGGACCTGCGGGTTGTTCACGATCGCACGGGCGAGAGCGACGCGCTGGCGCTGGCCTCCCGACAGCTGCGCGGGCTTGCGGTCGCCGTACCCGTCGAGCCGTGCCACCGAGAGAGCATCGATCGTCCTCTGCCGTCGCTCGGCCTTCGGCACTTTCTTCACCATCAGCCCGTAGGCGACGTTCTCCTGCACCGTCATGTGCGGGAACAGCGCGTAGTCCTGAAACACCGTGTTGACGGGCCGGTCGTACGGGGGCAGACGCGAGACATCATTGCCCGCGAGCTCCACGGTTCCGGCGGTTGGGATCTCGAAGCCCGCGATCATGCGAAGCGTCGTGGTTTTTCCCGACCCCGAGGGCCCGAGCATCGTGAAGAACTCACCACGGGCGATCTCGAGGTCGACGGAGTCCACGGCGACGACGTCGCCGTACGTCTTCCGCAGGCCGATGAGCCGGATATCGGGAATCTCAGAGTGCAACAGCCAGTGCATCCTCCAGCACCGAGAGGCCTTCGTCCAGCTCCTCCTGCTCGATCGTGAGCGGCGCAAGCAGCCGAATCACGTTGCCGTACATGCCGCAGGCGAGCAGGAGCAGGTTGCGCTCGAACGCCGCCGCAACGATCGCCGCTGCCTCGTCCGGCGACTGCTCGGCCAACTCGAAAGCAAGCATCGGGCCGAGACCGCGCACTTCACCGATCGCCGGGTGCTTCGCCGCGAGCTGCTCGAGGCGCGCGCGCATCGTGGCGCCGAGCGCGGTCGCCTGGGCAAGGAACTCCGGATCTGCGACGGCATCGAGCACCGCGACCGCGGCAGCGCACGAGAGCGGATTGCCTCCGAACGTTCCGCCGAGGCCGCCGGCAGGCACCGCGTCCATGATCGCAGCGGAACCCGTGACGGCTGCAAGCGGCAGGCCACCGCCGATCGACTTGCCCGAGACGAGCAAGTCGGGCGCGACGCCTTCGTTGTGCTCGATCGCCCACATCTTCCCGGTCCGCCCCACGCCCGACTGCACCTCGTCGTCGACGAAGAGAATGCCGTACTCGCGGCAGATCTCGGTCAAGCGCAGCAGGTAGTCGGTCGGCATCGCGAGGAAACCACCCTCTCCCTGCACCGGCTCGAGCACGACGCAGGCGACGGACGCCGGGTCGACCTCGGCCTTGAAGAGC
>JAJAZN010000134.1 GCA_026785685.1 Thermoleophilia bacterium | reverse complement strand
GGTGGGGTCGGGGCGCGCGTGCCAGCCGGCGCGAGCCGAGGGCGGGGGAGCGCACCCCGGGGGCCCCGCGGCGGGGGTGGCCACCGGCGATCTCGGGGGCGCCGCCACCGAGATCGACCACGGCAACGACCCCCGGAAGCTCGCCGCTCGCGCGGGCAACGGCGCCGTCGAACGCGAGTCGGCCCTCGGTCTCCGAGGTGAGCGTCCTGACCGGCAAGCCGGTTGCCTCGGCGAGCGCGCTGGTCAACGCCTGACCTGAGGAACTCTGGCGACCCGGAGCGGTCACGATCACGGTCGCGAGATCGACGCCGAGAGCATCCGCACGGCGGGTGAATCCCCGACAGGTCTTCGCGCAGGCTGCGATCTTCTTCGGTCCGAGCGTGCCGGTGCGCTCGATTTCCGCACCCAGCCGGAGGTAGTCACGCTCCTGCGCGAGCGGCTCGACGCTACCGGCGTCGGTGATGTTCGCGACGAGGAGGCGCGCCGTGTTGGAGCCGACATCAATCACTGCGACGCGCATTCGAACTCCGATTGTGGTGCTCACCCCGGACGAACCCCTCTGCTACGGCTTCTTGCCGGCGCGCGTCGACGGCTGCCTGCGAGCGCGAACCTCTGCCCGCTTCATCATCGCCGTCTGGTGGTCGACGACCTTGTCCGGCTTCTTCGGCGCCAAGGGAGCCCACGACCCATCCTCTGCGAGAGCCCAGGCGTGGACGTCGTCCGCGAAGACGCTCTCCAGGATCGCCTGGAGCTCCTGCCGGGCTCGCGTGTTCTCGATCGGAGTGAGGATCTCGACGCGCCGATCGAGGTTGCGAGGCATCAGGTCCGCGCTCCCGATCAGCACGGTAGAGCGCTCGCCGGCATCGAAGGAGTAGATGCGGCTGTGCTCGAGGAATCGCCCCAGGATCGACCGCACGCGGATCGTCTCCGACATCCCCTCGACGCCGGGCCGAATCATGCAGATCGAGCGCGCGCAGATGTCGATCTGTGCTCCAGCCGCACCGGCTGCGTACAGCTCGTCGATGATCGTCGGATCGACGAGGTTGTTGAGCTTGAGTCGAATCCAGGCCTTCTCTCCGTTCCTGCCCGCCTCGGCGACCCGACGGATCTCCTGGACGAGCCGCTTGCGCATCTCGAACGGCGCAACCAGGAGCTTGCTGAACTTCTGTGGACGACCGAAGCCGGTGACGTAGTTGAAGACGTCGGCGACATCGGCCGCGATCTCCTCGTCGGCGGTGAAGATTCCGACGTCCTCGTACAGCCGGGCCGTCGAGGCGTGATAGTTGCCGGTTCCAATGTGAACGTAACGGCGCAGCCCACCGGCCTCGCGACGGACGACGAGCGTCATCTTCGCGTGGATCTTCATGTCCGAGAATCCATGCACGACGTGCACTCCGGCCTGCTCGAGTTCACGCGACCACTCGATGTTGCGGCGCTCATCGAAGCGCGCTTTCAACTCCACGAGACAGACGGCCTGCTTTCCCTGCTCGGCACAGTCGATGAGTGACGAAACGAGCACGCTGTCATCGGAGGTGCGGTAGACCGCGGTCTTCATTGCGATCACGTCCTTGTCCGCCGCCGCGGCGCCGGCGAAGGCCTCGAAGCTGGAGCGGAACGACTCGTAGGGCTGATGGACGAGCACGTCTCCACGGCGAATCTCGTCGAAGAAGTGCGACGCGTCCTTCGCACGCGCAAGGCGCGGCTGTGTCAACGGGACCCAGGGCTCGTCCTTGAGGTCGGGGCGATCGATCTTCGTAAGCTGCATCAGGTCGGCGAGGTCGAGGAGCCCGTCGAGTCGATACATCTCGTCGTCCGTCGCGCCAAGTCCGTCTCGGAGGCGATCGAGCATCGCCTCCGATGCGGATGCCGATACCTCGACACGGATCACGTCGCCGAAACGGCGACGCCGGAGCTCCGACTCGACGGCCTCGAGAAGGTCGTCGGCGTCATCCGACACCTCGAAGTCGGCGTCGCGGGTGACGCGGAAGAGCGCCTGCTCGGAGATCGCCATTCCCGGGAAGAGCGCCGGCAGGAAGTGGGCGATGACAGACTCGAGCGGCACGAGGCGCGAGCCCGAGCTGACGAAGCGATCGAGCCCCTCGGGCACCTTGACGCGCGCGAAGCGCTCCTCACCACTGTCCGGGTCGACCGCGAGCACGCCGAGGGAGTTGGAGAGGCCCGAGATGTACGGGAACGGCTGACCCGAGCCAACGGCGAGCGGTGTCAGCACCGGGTAGACCTCTTGCTCGAACACCGACTCGAGCAGATCGAGCTCGTCGGGCGCGCACTCTGCGACTGTCACGATCTCGATACCGGCAGCGGCGAGCGCCGGTCGGAGATCATCCGTCCAGAGCAGCGCCTGGCGGGTCGTCAGCTCCAGAATCCGTGCTCGAAGTGCAGCGAGGGCCTGTGCCGGAGCCATGCCGTCCGTCGACCGAACGGCAAACCCCGCAGCTTCCTGTCCCATCAGGCCGGCGACCCGCACCATGAAGAACTCGTCGAGGTTGGACGAGAAGATGGCACAGAACTTCACCCGCTCGAGCAGGGGCAGCTTCCGGTCGCTGACCAGATCGAGGACACGAGCGTTGAACTCGACCCACGACAGCTCGCGGTTGAGGAGACGTCCTTCGTGGTCGGTGGGAGGCGAATTCATCGGCGTGATCGTGGCAGAGACACGGTGCTCGTGGATCTCGATCTGGTGAACGGCTAGCCGTCGGCGCCCAGAGCGTCCACGAGCAGCCGCTCGAAGTGGCCGATCAGCCGCTCCGACTGGGGCATCAGCGTTCCCGCCGTAATGATCCCGGAGCGCATGCCGACCTGGACGCGCTCGACGAGGACACGATCCTCCGCGCCGACCTGGGTGTCGAGCTCCAGGTAGTCCGCGATCCACTGAGGGTCCGTATCGGGTAGAAAAAAGTAGTCGAGGAAGCGGTACGTGCGCTCGTTGCCGAGCGGGATCACCGGGCCGATCGAGAAGTTGCCACGGCCGGGCATGACGTTGAGCGTCGTGCCGGGAAAGAGAAGGTGGAACTGGCCACGGTCGATCTCGCCGGTCGCGTCGTAGACGCCTCCGCCGCCGTTCTTCGGTGGGCCGAACTGGGCCGAGAACGTTGGGTACTCCTCCATCGCGTAGGTTTCCGGCGCGACGTCGATCGCCTTCGAGAAACTCGGATGCGCGATCGCGCAGTGGTAGCACTCGAGGTAGTTCTCGACGCAGACCTTCCAGTTCGCGTCGTACTCGACCTCGAAGCGCTGATGGAAGACCAGGGCGTCAACGTCGACGCCGCCCTCCGCGACGATGCGCGGAAGATCGCCCAGGTGCTCGGCGAGCGTGCCGGCGGTCGTGTCGGGGTTGACGAACACGAACGGCCCCCAGGTATCGACGAGCATCGGGACGAGCCCGAGGTTCTCGCGATCGAAGCCGGGCTCGCTCTCCGATCGCGGCGCGGACCGGAGCGATCCGTCGAGATCGTACGTCCACGCGTGGTACGGGCACTGCAGCGTCTCACGCTTGCCGGCACCGTCGCAGAGCAGGTAACCGCGATGGCGGCAGACGTTCACGAACGCGCGAAGCTCGTTGTCGCGACCGCGAACGATGACCACGGGAACGTTGCCTGCGCGGGTGGAGACGAATGAGCCGGGCTCTGTCAGCTCGCCCGAGTGGGCTGCGTATTGCCACGTGCGACGGAAGATGCGCTCCTGCTCGAGGCGCGCGACGGCCGGGTCGAAGTACCAGTCGTAGGGGATCGTGCTGAAGTCTTCGATCGTCGCCATCCGTGGAATGCTAGCCGCGGCGTCCCGGCCCGTCACTCCACCTCCGGCGCGCTCGCCAAATACTCCTCACAGACATCGGCGAACGGCCCGTCCGCCACGATCGCACCGCGAGCGAGCCAGAGTGCCCGGGTCGAGAGTTGCTCGAGCAGCGGGTGATCGTGTCCGGCGGCGATCACGATCCCGCCAGACGCGAGGATCTCGCGCGCTCGCCCGCGGACGAACGCGCGGTAGTCGTGGTCGAGAGCCTCGTGTACCTCGTCGAGCAGGAGTATCGTCGGGTCGGCCTCGTCGGCCGTTGCGAAACCGAGCCTCGCGCGCATCCCCTGCGAGTAGCTCGAGACAGGGCGCTCGAACGAGATGCCGAGGCCGCTCGCGGCCTGGACATTCGCTGTTGCATTCCGGGCGGCGCTGAGCGACAGCCCGGCGAGTACGCCGAGGAGCTGGGCGTTCTCCCTGCCCGTCAGACTCCCCATCACTCCGGCCCCGACCGAGAGTAGCGCCCCAATCTGCCCCTCGATCGTGAGCGTGCCGACATCGGGGACATAGACGCCGCCGATCGTCCGCAGAAACGTGGTCTTGCCGCCGCCGCTGCGGCCGAGCAGAGCAACGGCCTCGCCGGACCCGATCTCGAGGTCGATGTCGCGCAGACCCCACGATCGCGTCCCTGCCCGGCGTAGGCGCGAGAGCCGCGGCGAGACGGGGCGTCGCTGGCGATCGAAGCGGAACTCGAGTCCCACACCCACAGCGCTGATCCGCGCGCTCATCCCTCCACCATCTTCGCGAACTGCCGCTGCTCGCTGCGATAGAGCGGCACTATGAGCGCGAGAAGAATCACTGCAAACGCGGTGGGGTAGAGGATCTCCCACGCCGCTGGGCGCTCGCCGTACAAAAGGACGGAGCGGAACCCCTCGAAGATGCCCGTCAGGGGATTGAGCTTCAACCACTTCTGCGCGTCCGACGGCACCTGCGAGAGGGCAACGAGCCCCGGTGCGATGAAGAACAGGGTACGCACGGCCGAGAGTACGAACGTCCTCAGCTCAGGCCACCAGACGCCGATCAGCGACGCGACGTATGCGATCGACAGCGACACGAAGATCGTCTCGAGGATCACGACCGGAAGCCAGAGGATCGCGATCGTCGGTGCAACGCTGTAGGCGATCATCATCACGACGAGCAGGATCAGAGAGGAGCCGAAAACGACGGTCTCGGTGATCACTCCGGCGAGCGGGATCATCGTGCGG
>JAJAZN010000133.1 GCA_026785685.1 Thermoleophilia bacterium | reverse complement strand
TCGTCGTCCTCGTCCTCGTCGGAGTCATCGCTGCGTTCTGGATCCGTAAGGTGCAGCGGCCCGATCGCTTCAAGGGCAGCCACCTCGGCGAGGCCGATCTGATTCTCGGTCTGATCGCGATGATCGTCCTCACCCTTCTCCTCTGGCATGCGGCGTTGATCGCGACGGGGCTGAACGAGTGGCCCGCCTCGTGGTCGCCCGTCTCGAACGCGATTGCGCAGGTGTTCGGCGAGGGCACGTGGGCCGAGGTGCGCGAGCGCATCTTCGTGTGGGCACACGTCCTCCTCGTCGTCGGCTTCCTCGCCTACCTGCCGCACTCGAAGCACCTGCACATCGCGACAGCTGCGATCAATGTCTGGTTCGGCCGCACCCGCCGTCGTGGCCGCCTCGAGCCGCTCGACTTCACGGTCGAGGACGAGGCAGACATGCGGTTCGGCTCGGCCACGATCGCCGACATGACGTGGAAGCAGATGGTCGACACGATGTCGTGCACCGAGTGCGGCCGCTGCCAGGACGTTTGTCCTGCGTACGCGACGGGAAAGGAGCTCTCGCCGAAGCTACTCATAATGGGTCTGCGCGACCAGCTGTTCGCCGAGGGGCCGAACCTGCTCGCCGCAGCAAAGGGGGGAGACGCGTTCGAGCCGACCGCGCTCGTCCCGAACGCCGTCAGCGACGACGTCGTCTGGGACTGCGTCACCTGTGGCGCCTGCGTAGAGGAGTGCCCGGTCGCGATCGAGCACGTCGACCACATCGTCGACCTGCGCCGCCACCTCGTCATGGTCGAGGGCCGCTTTCCGTCCGACGGCGAGACGATGCTCCGCGACGTCGAGCGCTCCCAGAACCCCTGGGGCAAGCCGCAGACCGAACGTGCCGACTGGACGGAAGGGCTCGACGTACGCGTGCTGCAGCCGGGGGAGCCGGCACCGGAGGTGCTCTACTGGGTCGGCTGCGCCGCCTCCTACGACGAGCGCGCGAAGACGACAGCGCAGTCCACGGCAAAGCTCCTGCAGGCAGCGGGCGTCGCCTTCGCGGTGCTCGGCCCCCGCGAGTCGTGCACCGGCGACCCTGCGCGGCGAATGGGCAACGAGTACACGTTCCAGTCCTTCGCCGAGCGGAACGTGACGACGATGAACGACGCCGGCGTGACGAAGATCGTCGCGAGCTGCCCGCACTGCTTCAACACGCTCGCGAACGAGTACCCCGACTTCGGCGGCAACTACGAGGTCGTCCACCACACGGAGCTGCTCGCAGAGCTCCTGCAGGAGGGACGCCTAAACCCGGTCGCGGGCACCGAGGAGATCACATACCACGACTCCTGTTACCTGGCCCGCCACAACGACGTCATCTCGGCGCCGCGCGAGATCGTCTCACGTGTCGGCAAGCCCCTCGAAATGGCGCGGAGCGGCAAGCGCGGCTTCTGTTGCGGTGCCGGCGGCGCGCACATGTGGATGGAGGAGCGTGGCAACCAGATCAACGAGGAGCGCGCGCGCGAGGCGGCGGCCACCGGGGCGGGGACGCTCGCTGTCGCGTGCCCCTTCTGCACGATCATGCTCGACGACGGCGTCAAGCAGAACGGTTCGGAGATGCGCGTGGCCGACGTCGCGACGCTGCTCGCCGAAGCGCTCGAGCCGCGAGACGGAGCGACGACCCAGTGATCACCCCCGACAACATGTGGAGACCCGAGAACGTCAGCTGGACGGTCTCGCACACCCGCGAGCTCGTACCGAGTGCAGCGGTGCGACGTGGGGAGCAGGTCAGCCTGTTGCCGCGCGAGCTCGTTGATCTCGACGACCTTCCGATCGACGATGGAGGCGTCACCGTCCCTCTGAAGGAGGCTCTGCGACGATCCCACGTCGACGGGTTCATTGTCGTCCGGCGAGGCAAGGTCGTCTTCGAGCGCTACCTCGGGATGCAGCCCGAGACGTCACACATCCTCCAGTCGGTGTCCAAGTCGATGGTGGCCGCCCTCACCGGCGTTGTTGTCGGCGAAGGGCTCATCCGCCCGGCAGACCTCGTCACCGACCATCTGCCCGAGCTCGTCGGCTCCTGCTGGGACGGGTGCACGATCGAACACCTCCTCGACATGCGCGCCGGCGTCGCCTCCGACGAATCCGATTACGAGGATGAGACGTCGGAGGCCTACCGCGGCTTTCGCATTCTGGGCTGGTTATCGCGGCTCGAGGACGATCCACTTCCCGCCGACTACATCGCTGCGATGAGCTCACAGGGCCCGCACGGGGGGCCGTTCGAGTATCGGTCGATCCTCACCGATGTTCTCGGGTGGTGCCTCGAGCGCGCCACCGGAGAGTCGCTAGCGTCCCTCTTCTCGTCGCGGATCTGGCAGCCGATGGGGGCAGGTCACGACGCCGACCTGCTCCTCGGCCCGGGTGGGTTTCCACTCGCCGACGGTGGCCTCTGCGTCACGTTGTCAGATCTCGCGCGGTTCGGGCTCATGTTCCTGCACGGCGGCGCGATCGACGGTCGCCAGGTCGTGCCGGGCGAGTGGGTGCAGCGTCTCCGCTTCGCCGATGCCGACCGGATCGAGGCCTTCCGGTCATCGCCCGATTCGCGCGACATGCCACCGACGGCCTTCTACCGCGATCAGTGGTGGGTTCGCGACGCAGAGGCCGGAATCTACTCGGGCTACGGCATCCACGGGCAGCAGGTACTCGTCCACCATCCCTCCGAGTGCGTGGTGGCGCGAATGTCGAGCTGGCCGCGCCCCTGGGACGACGATGCCGCCCGTCTCGGCGACGCGGCTGCGTTCGCCGTGTGCGCCGCGCTGAGCTCGAGCTCAGCTCTATCAGAGCCCGTGTAACTGTGATACAGTGAAAATGTGAGGAATATCACGGTCTCTGTCGCGGACGACGTCTATCGCGCTGCGCGCATCCGCGCGGCGGAGGACGGCACATCGATCAGTGCGCTCGTCGCGCGGTACCTCGTCTCGCTTGCCGGCGCCGACGCCGAGAAGAAGCGACTCGAGGTGCAACAGCGCCGGGTGCAGCGTGAGATCAAGCGGTTTCGGGCGGGTGACCGGCTCGGGCGAGACG
>JAJAZN010000132.1 GCA_026785685.1 Thermoleophilia bacterium | reverse complement strand
CTCGGCACCCCGCCCCCCCGGGGGGGCGCGGGGCGCCCGCCGGGGGGCCGGCCCCCCGGGGCGCGCCGCGGCGGCCCCGGGGGCCCGGCGGGGGGGTGGGGGCGGGGCGCCCGCCCGCCCACGGACCGTCAGTCGCTCTCGGGCTCGTCGAGCTCGCGCACGATCGCACTCAGGAGCAGCTCCCCGACGCGCTCGGGCTCGAGCAGCCCGAGGTAGAGCAGGGAGTCGAGCCCGTCCCCGACTGCCTCGAGGCGCCAGCCCGCTGCCGTTGCATCGACGGAAGCCGAAATGGATCCGTCGGACCGACCCTCCTCGATCAGCTCTACGAGTCGGTCGATCGAGGCACGATAGGAGCTTTCGACCATCGGGCGGAGGGTCTCGTCCGACCGCAGGCTGCTCCATACCTCGTTCCAAAGCACCTTCTGCTCGCTGAAGGGGAGGTCGGACTCGACGCCCGCGAGCAGGATCCGCTCGACTTTTGCGCGCCCCGTCCCGGCGCCGCCGAGCCCGGCCTCGACGGCGGCGTGCCAGCGCTTCACCGAGAAGCCGAACGCGCTGTGCATCAGCGCCTGTCGCGTCGAGAAGTAGTAGTGAACGAGTGCCTTCGAGACGCCCGCCTCCTGTGCGACCCCCGCCATGCGCAAGCCATGTGACCCTTCGCGAACGATCACGCGGCAGGCCGCCTCGAGGATCCCGGTCGTTCTCTCGTTTGCCGCATGGATTGGTGGTGCCACAGTCATCGCTCCCGTATCTTGACCGAAACCGCCGCTGTCTGTATTCTGACTGACCGGACAGTCAAACAATGACGATCTCAGCCGATGCCTTCACGACGCAGCTTCCGCCCCTCGAGCATCCGCTCGAGGACGGCTGGACGCTGCCTGCCACGTGGTACTCCGACGCAGCGGTCGTCGAGCGCGAGCGCGAGCTGATCTTCGCCCGTTCCTGGCAGTACGCAGGGCCGGCCGAGTACGTCGCCGAGCCGGGCTCGTTCGCCTCGACGCAGATCGGCCACATTCCGATCGTGATCACGCGCGCCCGGGACGGCGTCCTCCGGGCGTTCGTCAACGTCTGCCGGCACCGCGCCTACGTGATCGCGCGGGAGCATGGCTGTCGCGAGACGCTGCAGTGCCCGTACCACGCGTGGACGTACAACCTCGACGGCTCGCTCAAGAAGGTTCCGCGCTCCGAGCGCGAGAAGGACTTCGACCCGGCAAACTTCAGCCTGCTGCCGGCGTCGGTCGACACGTGGGGCCCGTTCCTCTTCGTCAACCCGGATCCCGACGCCGCTCCGCTCGCGGAGACGCTCGGCGATCTCCCGAACATCGTCGCGGGTAGCGGCCTCGTCTTCGACCAGCTCGAGTTCCACTCGCACGGTGAGTGGCCGATCGAGGCGAACTGGAAGGTCGCCCTCGAGAACTACCTCGAGTGCTATCACTGCCCCGCCGCGCATCCAGGCTTCAGCAAGGTGATCAACGTCGATCCTGATTCCTACGCTCTCTCCGTCTCGCCGACGTTCTCGAGCCAGATCGGCCCGGTTCGTGCCGCCGCGCTGAACGGCACGAACAACGCGCCTTACATCCCGGCGGGCGAGATCGCAAGCTCGCAGTACCACTACCTCTGGCCAGCAACCACGATCAACATCGTGCCAGGGCCGCAGAACATCTCGATCGAGCGCTGGATCCCAGACGGCACCGGCAAGACGATCGAGGTAACGGACTACTGGTTCGGCAAGGACGTCCCGATTCAGATCGTCGACGAGGTGCTCGCCTTCGACAAGCAGGTCGGCCAGGAGGACGTCGATCTCGTCGTCACGGTGCAGGCCGGGCTCGATACGGGCACGGTGCCGCAGGGTCGGCTCATGCGCGAGAGCGAGCAGCTGATCGCGGACTTCCAGCGCCGCGTGTACGACGCGATCGCCTGAAGCCCTGCTTTTGTCCAGCCTCCCCTCGGGGTGATGCTTGCGTCACTGAGCCTAATACCTATAACATCCTTTTTCATTGCTTTAAAGGAGCTTCAGAGGAGGGTTGAGTGTCGTCCGTCGCTGATATCGAGTCGAGGTTCCACTTCTCGCGAGAGATGCTCGCGGGGCCGATCTACCGGAAGTACGAGAAGGCGATTCGTAAGGTTTGGAGCGTCGAGGATCTCGACTTCACGAAGGACGCCCTCGACTGGCAGCGGATCACGCCGGAGCAGCAGAAGGGTCTCCTCGGCGTGACGATCAGATTCCTCGCCGGTGAGCAGGCGGTCACAGACGAGCTCGTACCCATGCTCGCTGCCGCTCATGCACTGCGGAGGTTCGACTGGACGATGTTTCTCTCGACGTTCCTGATGTAAGAGGCGAAGCACGCCGAGTTCTTCATGCGCTGGCACGAGAAGGTGGTCGGCGTCCTCGATCCGGATGAGGTCGCTCCCCACTTCCTCGTCCGGGGCAAGACCATCGACCCCTCTGGCCGGTTCGAGGTTCGCGACGTGATGCACGAGGCGCTTCCGCACTACGGCAGCCGGCTCCTCGAGGCGTCTGTTTCGGGGTCCGAGGCCGAGATCGAGAGGGCGTTCGTGCAGTTCTCGGCGGCCTACAACGCCTTTGTGGAGGGCGTCCTGACGATGCCGTCGTACGAGATCGTGATCGACACGACCGCCCGGTGGGATGCATTTCCGACACTCAACCAGGGCTTCAAGCTGATTCTCATGGACGAGGGCCGCCACATCACATTCGGCACCGAGGCATGCCGAATCCTGATCGAGAAGAACCCGGAGTACGAGGAAGCGGTACACGAGATCTTCGACGCCTATCGCGGCAACGTCGTTGGGCTCGTCGAGTATCAGAAGGCCGTGCCCGGGCTCGACCTCGGGAAGTACCAGACGATGAAGGTACGTCACTACCGCAATCGCTGTCGGGAGATGGGCATCACTCCCGACGCGACGCTGATCGACCAGATCCTCGATCCGACGATCGACTTCGTGGTCGGCGTCGAGGCCGGTTGAGGTGGCGGTCCGTTGGAGTTGTGTCGAGGCCGGCTGTGACTGGGCGGTCACGGCGGCTGACGCCGACGCGATCGTTCCGCTCGTGCAGGCGCACATCGGCGAGATCCATTCGAGCTTCGAGCTCGAGGATATGATCGAGGCCGTCCTCGAGGACGTACCGGATGGGCGCGCGAGTGGCGCAGCCGACTGACCTCGAGTCGGTCGTCCAGCGGATTGTCGGCGAGACCGTCTTTGCTCCGGTCAAACGAGGCGACGTCGTCGCGGAGACGGTGGCCCGTCTCGGCCAGGCGATCGGGATGGGGCTGTTGCAGCCCGGTGACGGGCTTCCACCCGAAGCGCGACTCGCGGACGACCTCGGGATCTCCCTCGTCTCGCTGAGAAGCGCCCTCACGATGCTTCGCGGCGCCGGGCTCGTCGCGACCCGGCGTGGTCGGGGGGGTGGAACGTTCGTCACGAGCGACGCACGCCGCGTTGCGGCGGTCGGTGACGATTCGATCCCGACCGAGGAGCAACTCCGCGATCTCGTCGACTATCGCTGCGTCGTCGAGGGAGGCGCGGCTGCGCTCGCCGCCGAGCGGGCGACCGCCGCACAGACGGAGCACCTCTCGGAGCTCGCGGCAGCGATGCGTGGCGTGACGTCGTTTCCCCAGTGGAGCGAGCGCGACACGATGCTCCATCTCGTGATTGCGGACGCCTCCGGCTCGTCACGGCTGACGAGCGAGATCGGGCGGATCCGGAGTGAGGTGTTCCGGATCTCGCGGCTCGTCCCTGTGCCTGCCGGGGCACGCGAGCTTGCCGACCGGGAGCACCGCACCCTGATCCGGGCGATTGCGAAGCGTCAGCCCGATGCTGCGCGTTCGGCCATGGTGCGCCATGTCGAGTCGACGCGGGCACTCTGGCTCGGGCTCGGACGGATCGCCTCGACTGGGGAGTAGGCGGGACAGGTGGTCCCGCCTCGCACCTCGCCCGAACCAATACGCTTGTGCCATGCGCAACTCGCGGGTCTTTGCAATCGTCCTCGCCGGAGGTGAGGGAAAGCGCCTTGCGCCGCTCACCGCGGATCGCGCCAAGCCGGCGGTTCCCTTCGGTGGGAACTACCGCCTGATCGACTTCGCGCTCTCCAACCTCGTCAATGCGGGTCAGCTGAAGATCGGCGTCCTGACGCAGTACAAGAGCCACAGCCTCGACCGGCACATCACGACGACCTGGCGCCTCTCGCCGCTCCTCGGCAACTACGTCACGCCGGTGCCGGCGCAAATGCGCCGTGGCCCACGCTGGTTCGCCGGCTCGGCCGACGCGATCTATCAGAACCTGAACCTCATCTACGACGAGCGTCCAAAGGTCATCTGCGTCTTCGGGGCCGATCACATCTATCGGATGGATCCGCGCCAGATGATCGAGCAGCACATCGCGCTCGGCGCCGGGATCACGGTCGCCGGCATCCGCGTTCCCATCGAGAGCGCTGGCGAGTTCGGCGTGATCGAGACGGATGCAAACTCGCGCACGATCCGCGCCTTCCGCGAGAAGCCCAAGAACCCGGTCGGGATGACGGAGTCGCCCGGGGAGGTGCTGGCCTCGATGGGGAACTACGTCTTCTCTGCGGACGTCCTGATCGACGCGGTCACCCGCGATGCAGCCGACGAGACGTCCGCCCACGATCTTGGCGGCAATATCATTCCCGAGCTCGTCGAGCGCGGTGAGGCGTGCGTGTGGGACTTTGCGAACAGCAAGATCGTCGGTGCGAGCGATCGCGACCTTGCCTACTGGCGCGACGTCGGGACGCTCGACGCCTACTACGACGCGCACATGGATCTGATCTCGGTCGATCCCATGTTCAACCTCTACAACGAGGACTGGCCGATTCTCACGTGGCCCGAGCAGCTGCCGCCCGCCAAGTTCGTGTTCGAGGAGGAGGGGCGGACCGGCTCGGCGATGAACTCCATGGTCTGCGCGGGTGTCGTCGTCTCGGGCGGCACGGTGCGCCGGTCGATCCTCTCGCCGGACGTGCATGTCCACTCGCATGCGCTCGTCGAGGGCTCGGTGCTGATGCATGGCGTCGATGTCGGTCGCGGGGCGTTCGTCAGGAACGCGATCGTGGACAAGAACGCGCGGATTGCGCCAGGCGCGCGGATCGGCGTCGACGCGGAGGAGGACAGGGCGCGGTTCACGATGTCGCGAAACGGGGTCGCCGTCGTCAAGAAGGGCGCCGTCGTCGAGGCATGAGGGTCGCGCTCCTTACGCGCGAGTACCCGCCGGAGGTGTACGGGGGTGCCGGCGTCCACGTCGAGTACCTGGCACGCGATCTAGCCCGGGTCGCCGATGTGACGGTGCACTGCTTCGGAGCCGAGCGGCCGTCCACTCCGGACGGGCCGGACGTTGTCGCCTATCGCCCGTGGGAGGCGCTCGCCGGGTCGGATCCGTCCGCCGCTGCGCTTCAGGCGTTCTCGATCGACCTGAGCATGGCCGCAGGCGTCGCGGGCGCAGAGCTCGTGCACAGCCACACCTGGTATGCGAACCTCGGCGGGCATCTCGCGAAGCTCGTCCACGGGATCCCTCACGTTGCGACGGTGCACAGCCTCGAGCCGATGCGTCCGTGGAAGCGTGAGCAGCTCGGCGGCGGGTACGAGCTCTCGAGCTTTGCCGAGCGCACGGCACTCGAGTCGGCCGATGCGATCATCGCGGTTTCTGCCGCGCACCTGGAGGAGATCCTCACCTGCTATCCGGCGATCGACCCGGCACGGACGAGCGTGATCTACAACGGCATCGACTCGAGCGAGTACCAGCCCGACCGGGCGACCGACGTCCTCGAGCGGCACGGGATCGACCCGTCCCGGCCGATCGTCCTCTTCGTGGGGAGGATCACCCGTCAGAAGGGACTCGCGCACCTGCTCGACGCAGCTGCCGCGATCGACCAGGCGGCGCAGCTCGTCCTGTGCGCTGGTGCGCCGGACACCCCGGAGATCGCAGCAGAGATCGCCAAGAAGATGGAGGTCGTTCGCGCCGAGCGCGGCAACGTCGTGTGGATAGAGGAGATGCTCCCGAAGCCTGACGTGATCCAGCTCCTCACGCACGCGACGGTATTCGCCTGTCCGTCGATCTACGAGCCGATGGGGATCGTCAACCTCGAGGCGATGGCGTGCGAGACCGCCGTCGTCGCGACGGCCGTCGGGGGCATCCCGGAGGTCGGCGAGGACGGTGTCACCGGGTTGCTCGTGCCGTACGAGGCCCGACCCGATGGAACCGGCACGCCGGTTGACCCCGCAGGGATGGCCGCAGACTTTGCAGCGCGGAACAACGAGCTGCTGGCCGATTCAGCGCGTTCGGACGCGATGGGCGTCGCTGGCCGCGCACGCGCAGTGGAGCGCTTCGGCTGGGATGTCGCTGCTGCCGAGACGCTCGCTCTCTACGAGCGGCTGCTGGCCTGAGAAGAGGCTCCGGTGGCCGGCTTCGGCCGGCCGCCCGGTTTCTCCGCGCGGTGGCTGGCTCGAGCCGGCTGCCCGGGTTCTGCGCGGTCGGATCTCCGAGCAACCACCTGAGGCGGAGCACTATCCTCCTACCATGAGAATGCGTGCAGCAGTCCTCGAGGAGTTCGGTAGCCCCCTCGCCGTCCAGGAGATCGATCTCGCCGAGCCGAAGGTAGGCGAGGTGCTCGTCCGGCTTGCAGCGTGCGGCGTCTGCCACACCGACCTGTACACCGCCTCCGGGGCCGACCCGACGGGCTACGCCCCGTGTGTGCTCGGGCACGAAGGTGCCGGCGTCGTCGAACGAGTGGGCGACGGCGTCACGCTCGTTTCCCCCGGCGACCACGTGATCACGCTCTTTGCGCCCGAGTGCGGGAAGTGCGTCCACTGCCGGAGCGACCGTACGAACCGGTGCATCGCGATCCGCGATCAGCAGGGCCTCGGCTATCTCCCCGACGGAACAGCGCGCCTCTCGCGGGGCGGCGATCCACTGCGCCACTTCATGGGCACCTCGACCTTCGCCGAGTACACGGTGATGCCCGAGATCGCCCTCGCGAAGGTGAGCCCGGAGGCGCCGCTCGACGGCTGCGCGCCGTTCGCCTGCGGTCTCTCGACCGGGATCGGAGCCGCCCGCTACCCCGCGCAGGTCGAGCGTGG
>JAJAZN010000131.1 GCA_026785685.1 Thermoleophilia bacterium | reverse complement strand
CGAAAACCGGTGCCAAAGGGGTTTTCCCTTCAGGGATTTTCGCGATCGAGAGGCGAAGCCTCAGATCTGCAAACAAGGAAGAAGTTTTCGAGTCCCCGATACGCTCTTCCATCGCGGACTCGAAAACCGGTGCCAAAGGGGTTTTCCCTTCAGGGATTTTCGCGATCGAGAGGCGAAGCCTCAGATCTGCAAACAAGGAAGAAGTTTTCGAGTCCCCGATACGCTCTTCCATCGCGGACTCGAAAACTTCCATCGCGGACTCGAAAAATTGCGTACGTCATCTCCTCCGAGTATCCTGAACGCATCATGGTGAAAACCGGGAGGCGGGCCCGTTGACCCCCGTCACTGACTATCCGAGCGTCGACGAAGCCCGACTGCGCACCTTGCGCCGGCGGGCTTTTTTGATGCTCGAAGGAGGCGACGAATGGCGAATCACCTGACGCCCGAGGAGCTGTCGGTCGAGCTCGGCATCGACCGCGATGTGATCATCAAGCTGTGTATCGAAGAGGGTGTGCCGATCTACCACGGCAAGATCGACAAGCATCTTTTCCAGGTCCAGGCAGAAGCCGTCGGCCTCCCCGTCGTCCAGCACGCCTGAGCCTGAGTGACTCCGCACGCCGCGGAGCGTCGATCCTTCCGGGGAGACGGCGCTTCGCGGTGCAGCGCTAGAAGCTAGTTCGCCCGCGACTTCGCGGGTGCCTTCTTCGGCTTCGGGGGCGTGTTGCGTCCGACTTTCGCCGCCGCAACGCTCGCCTTGAGCGCCTCGAGGAGGTCGACGGCGGGTGCGCGTTCGGGCTCGGCGTCGGCCACCGGCCTCAGCTCCTCGCCCTGGAGCTTCGCCTCGAGGAGCGTCCGGAGGTCGC
This sequence comes from Thermoleophilia bacterium, assembly GCA_026785685.1. Lineage (GTDB taxonomy): Bacteria > Actinomycetota > Thermoleophilia > Gaiellales > Gaiellaceae > Gaiella. The sequence goes on along the minus strand of JAJAZN010000131.1, from coordinate 12,093 downwards.
GCCGGTAGGAGCTCGTCAGCGTCGCCGGGTCGAAGGTCGCGTCGAGGCTCTCGATGATCTGGTGCGCGAGAAGGAGCTCGGGCTTCTTGACCTCGGTCGCCCCGACTGCCTCGCTGATCTCGGCGTCCGAGTAGACGTCCTCCGCGAGGAAGAGCGTCTCGAGCACGAGCGCGTCACCGCGAGAGCGGACGAGGCAGAGGGACTCGCGTCCGGTGCGAACGAAGCGCCCGAGTGCGCCAGTGCCGGTCTCGCGCATCGCCTCGAGCAAGAGCCGGTACGGCCGTCGCTGCGCGGCTGCCGCGCCGGGGACGAGGAAGTAGGTGCGATCGCGCCAGATCGGATCGACCTGCTCCACCGGCACGAACTGTGAGATCTCGATCGACCGTGAATCGTCGTGGCCCTCGAGCGCCTCGAGCTCGGCCTCCTCGACCAGCACGAACTGGCCCTTCGACGCCTCCCAGCCCTTCACGATCTCGTCGGGCGCGCGCTCGCGATCATGCTCGGGACACCAGCGCTTCTGCTTGATCGGCGTCAGGCACTCACGATGCAGCAGTCGAAACGAGACGTCCGACTGGCGAGCGGCAGGCTTCGTCGCCGGTGCGAGGCCGACGGGGATGCTGACGAGGCCGAATGTCAGTGATCCATTCCAGGTCGTACGCATTGCTCCTCGATCGATCGGGGACCGATCTCATTCTGCCCCGATTCTTCCGTTCCTGCACGCCTGCGAGTAGATTGAGGATCGTGGAGAGCAACCGAACGATCGCTCATCTCTGGCGCGATGCCGTCTCGCGCGAGCGCGAAGGTGCTGCGTACCTCGTTCAGCACGATGACCACTGGCACGACGTCAGCTGGAGCGCGGCTGCCGAGCGCGTCGAGAACCTCGCGAACGGGCTTCTCGCACGAGGCGTCGTAAAGGGCGACGCGTTCGCGACACTCGCTCGGACGACGCTCGAATGGGCTCTGTTCGACTTCGCGCTTGCGCACGTCGGAGCGGTCGGTGCCGGGATCTACGCGAACAGCTCTCCCAAGGATGTGACCTATGTCCTTTCCCACTCGGAGGCGGTCGGCGTCCTCTGTGAGGACGCTGCCCAGGTGGAAAAGGTCGAAGTGGGCCGCAGCTCCCTCCCTCGTCTCCAGCACGTCCTGACGTTCGCCGATCTCCCGGCGCTCGAAGCGGAGGGCGCGACGTTCAAGGCCGAGCACCCGACGGCACTCGACGAGGCCGTCACCGCGATCGACGAGGACGACGTGTTCACGTTCATCTACACGTCAGGGACGACCGGGCCGCCGAAGGCCTGCATGATCCGGCACCGCAACTACTACTCGATGGTCTCGGTGGTCGACCTCCTCCCGGGCTACTTCCACGGGAACGACCTGATGCTTCTCTATCTCCCGCTGGCCCATAACTTCGGTCGCCTGATGCACCTCGCGAGCCCCTACGTCGGGTACACGACGGCGTTCCTCCCCGATCCACTCCAGACGGCAGAGGCGCTGACGACACTCGGCCCGACAGTGCTTCCGAGCGTTCCCCGGGTGTACGAGAAGATCCATACCGCGATCGTCAGCGCCATCGACGAGACCACGGGTGCAAAGCGTCGTCTTGCCGACTGGTCGTTCGGCGTCGGCCGGGAGGTCAGTGCCCGCGAGGCAGCCGGGCTTTCCGTCACGGGAGCGCTGGCACTGAAACTGCGCGTCGCCGACAAACTCGTGTTCACGAAGATTCGCGCCCGACTCGGCGGACGCCTCCGCACGCCGATCTCGGGCGGAGCGCCTCTCTCCAAGGAGATCGAGGAGTTCTTCGACGCGATCGGGATTCGCATCCTCGAGGCCTACGGACTGACCGAGTGCACGACAGGCGTCACGACGAACACGCCTCAGAACTGGCGCTTCGGCACCGTCGGCCAGGCGTTCCCCGGCACCGAGCTTCGCCTGGCCGCAGATGGCGAGCTGCTCGTCAAGAGCGAAACCGTCTTCGCCGGCTACTACAAGGAGCCCGAGGCGACGGCGGACGTGCTCGACGCTGACGGCTGGGTGCACACGGGCGACATCGCCGAGATCGACGCCGACGGATTCGTGACGATCACCGATCGCAAGAAGGACATTCTCGTCACGGCGGGCGGCAAGAACATTGCCCCGCAGAACATCGAGAACGACCTCAAGGCGTCGAAGCTCGTCTCACAGGCGATCGTCGTCGGAGATCGCCGTCCGTATCTGGCGGCGCTGATCACACTGGACGCGGTTGAGATCGGGAAGTGGGCCGACGTCCAGGGCATCACAGGCGGCCCTGCAGAGCTCGCCTCGAACGAGCGCGTCCGCGAGCGCGTGCAGGGAATCGTCGACGACGTGAACCGCGACCGGTCAGGCTACGAGCAGATCAAGCGATTCGTGATCCTGCCGCGCGACTTCACGATGGAGAACGACGAGATGACACCAACGCTGAAGCTGAAGCGCAAGCCGATCCTGGAGCACTTCGCCGACGCCGTCGAGTCGCTGTACGACGCGTAACACGCGTCGGTCGAACGCTAGAGGCGCCGCGCGCCGACCCAACCCGAGCGATAGATGCTCGAGATCTTCACGACGTCACCGGTGTGCGGCGCGTGGATGTACTGCGCACCGCCGATGTAGATGCCCATGTGACCGAGGCCGTTGTAGAAGACGAGATCGCCTGGCTCGAGATCCGACTGGGAAACAGGGGTTCCGTAGCTGTAGATCGAGGCCGCGTGGTGCGGGAGCGACACGCCGACCTGCGCGAAGACGTACGCAACAAGACCGGAGCAGTCGAACCCACTCGGATTCATCCCACCCCATACGTACGGAACGCCGAGGTACTGCATCGCAATGCCGACGACACCACCGTACTTCGACGGTTCCGCGGCAGGAATGAACTCGTCTGCGCTGTCGGTCGGCGCGATCGACGTCGAGGCCTCAGGCGGGGCCTCGGGCACCGAAGCGGCCTGTGCCGCCTGAGCACGAGAGGCCGACTCGGCGGCACGCGCCTGTGCGGCGAGTCGCGCCCTGGCCTGGGCAGCGAGCTGCGCCTGGCGACGGGCTTCTTCGGCCTGAAGCTGTCGGATCTCGCTCTGGAGCCCCGCAAGCATGCGCTGCTGTTGCGCGATCTGACCCTCGATTGCGCGGTGCTGGCTCGCCCGCTGTGCGACGATCCGCGCCTGAGAGGCGCGCGCACGCGTGAGGTTCGCGCGGCGCTGCTTGACCTCCTTACGGAACTGCGTCACGTCTTTCAGAACCTTCGCATCCTGGTTACCGACGCGCTGCACCAGGTCGAGGCGCCCGAGGAGATCGTCGAGGCTCTCGGCCCCGAGAATGACCTCGACTGCGCCGCCGCCGTCGCCGTTGAGGTAGAGCGCCCGCAAGCGATCTGCGATGTGCACCTGCGCCGTACCGAGGCTCTTCTTCGCAACGACGAGATGACGAGCGTTGGCGTTGAGGTCGGCGTCGATCTGCTTCAGCTGCACGTTCGCGTAGTTGTACGACTCGACCGCCTGCTCGAGCTGCGGCTGTGCCGCCTCGATCTGGGCGAGAACCGCTTGCGCTTGCGCACGCTTGGACTTGACCGACGGATCGGCAGTCGACGAGGAGACGACAGTCAATACCGAAACGCAGACCCCCGCAAGGGCAAGAATTTTGGCCGGAGCCTGTCGCGTTCTCGAACTATTCATAAGCCGGTTCGATCGTCGAAAGGCACCTCCATGAGCGGCGGAACCCATCCGAGGAGGGCAGTCTAGCAGCGTCGGCGGCCGTCTGCAACCGACAAGGGTATAAAAGTCCTGCAAAACATCGATTTTTAATCCGTTAACGACGCCGTTTTTGCTACGTTCTACGCCTTGTGAGAGCGCTCAATCCACGATGGCCGCTGCTCGTAGCGGCTCTCGCAACGGGCGCGCTCGTCACCACCTCGACACCGTCCCTGGGAGGTGCCGAGACTGCGCCGGCGCTCGCCGATCGGGCCGCGGCGCTCAGTCGCTCGGAGTCCGCCGCCGTGCTCGAGCTCTATGCGGCCGAATCCTCGCTAGCGCGCGCGCAGAACGATGCGGCAGCGCTCGCGGCGCGATCGGCTGCCTTCGAGGGCAGCGAGCGGAGCCTCGCCGCTCGCACGGAGATCGTCCGCCGCTCCCTGAAGGCGTCACAGGCACGCGTGGCCGCGCTTCTGCGCGCGCTCTACATCCAGGGCGAGACCGACCCGATCTCGGTGATTCTGGGCGCCACATCGCTCGACGAGGCGGTCGCGGGGATCGACGGCCTTTCGCGAGCGACGGCCCAGAACCGGCGGCTCAGCGTCGAGGCGACGGCCCACGCCCGGACGCTCGTCGGACTCAAGACGCGGCTCGCCGCGGAGCGCGCGAACCTGACACGCGCCGAGAATGCCGCCCGCGCGAGCGTCGCGCGCCTCGAAGCTGCCCTAGCGGGGCGAAGCGCAACCGTTGTCGCAGTTCGGCGGGCGCGATCGCTGACGACGCTGCGTCTGGCGGCACTCGAGGCACAGGCAAAGGCTGCAGAACGCCGATCGTCCGAGATCGCGTCGACCGCGGCAGCTCAGTCCACTGCGGCAACGCCATCGGAAGGCGCCACGGTGAATGCTCCGGCGCAGGACGCGCCTCCACCGTCCGCCTCGTCGACGCAGGGGACGCGGAAGCTCGTCGTCGACGCGGTCGCGTATCACCTCCCGGGGAAGACGGCGAGCGGTCTCCCGGTCGGGGTGGGCGTGATCGCCGTCGATCCAAACGTGATTCCGCTCGGCACGCGGGTCTTCGTGCCTGGCTACGGGCCTGCGGTCGCGGCGGACGTGGGGACGGCCATCAAGGGCAACATCATCGACCTCTGGATGCCCAGCAGGGCGCAGGCGCTCGTGTGGGGCAGGCGCACGGTCACGATCACGATCTACGGTTGAGCTCGTGAAGCTCCGAACATGCCTCGCTGCGCTCGTCGTCGCCTGCGTCGCCGCAGCCGCGGCCACGGCGCTCGGCGCGAACGGACTCGATCTGCGCCTGACGAAGGCGTTGACGGGGCCGTCCCTCTCGCTCGGCAAGACCGCCGCGATCGCAGTCGACCTGTCGACAGGCGAGACGCTCTATGCGCACAAGAGCGATGCGCCATTTGCTCCGGCGTCGAACGAGAAAGTCCCGGTCTCCTTCACTGCGCTGACGCTCCTCGGGACGGGGTATCGGTTCCACACGGAGGTCTACGGTGTCGGCGGGCGGGCAGGCACGGCGTGGGACGGGGACTTCGTGCTCAAGGGCTTCGGCGATCCGACGCTCTCCTCGGCCGACATCAACCGCCTCGCCGCGACGATCCGCGGGCGTGGGATCCGTTCGGTCACCGGGCGGATCCTCGGCGACGAGACGTTCTACGACTCGAGGCGGGCGGTGGCCGGGTGGAAGTCGACCTTCCTCGGCGGTGAGACGCCGCCGCTGTCGGCGCTGATCGTCGACCGCGCACAGGACTGGCCGGCGCTCTCGCCGCCCCTGCTCGCTGCTCGAGCCCTGCGAGACGCCCTCGGGCGGCGCGGCGTCGTCGTGGCTGGACGCCCGGGGCTCGGCGTTGCTCCCGCTGCGGCGACGACGCTCGCCTCGGACACGTCCGACCCGCTCGCAGCGGTCGTCAGGCACATGAACCAGGAGAGCGACAACTTCTATGCAGAGATGCTGCTCAAGCAGCTCCCCGCAGCCGCGGGGCAGGCCGGTACGTCGGCAGGCGGCGGCAAGATCGTGATCGCGACGATGCGCGAGGCGGGGATCCCGGTCGCAGGCGTTCGCATCGTCGACGGCTCCGGCCTCTCGAGCCTCGACCGCCTCACTGCCGCAGCCCTCGTGGGCGTGCTCCGTGCCGGGGCCACAGATCCGTCCATCGCGCGCGCCTTCGTCGACTCCCTCGCCGTCACGGGGAGCAGCGGAACGCTGAAGGACCGGCTGCCCGCTCTGCGAGGCGTCGTGAAAGGCAAGACGGGGACGACCAACCTCGCCTGCACCCTCTCCGGGCTGATTGGGAAGACGATCGCATTCGCGGTGCTCGAGAACGGGAATCCGGTCTCGTCGTGGGCGGCGCGGGGAGCGCAGGACCGGTTCGTCACGATCCTCGCTACAACGACACCGACCGGCTAGCGGCGCCGCGCCATCAGCGGTGTTTCAGCCACGGGCCAATCGCGTAGAGCGGCACGTTGATCAAGCCCTGCTGCTCGCGGTAGTCGGCCAGTGAGAAGCGGAGAGCCTCGGCTGGCTGGAAGCGGTCGATGTAGCTGCGCAGGCTCTTCGAGCGGAGGTTCTGTTCCGCCTTGACCTCGATCGGCACCAGGCCTGTCGAGCGCTCGATGGCGAAGTCGACCTCGGCCTTGGCGCTCCCTCCCGGGCTCCAGTACATCGGTGGTTCGTTTCGCGCGGCCACGATCTGCTGGAGCACGTACTGCTCCGTGAGCGCACCCTTGAACTCCTCGAAAATGCCGGCGCCCCGCAGCAGTACCGATGGTTCGAGGCCGGACAGCGCGCCGAGCAGGCCAACGTCGTGCAGGAACAGTTTGAAGATATTCGAGTCCTCGTACGCGCGTGCGGGGTGCGCCGGCTTGGTGTAGCGCGTCACCCGGTGGACGAGTCCGGCATCCTGCAACCACTGGATTGCATCCTCGAACTCGCGTCCGCGTGCGCCGTCGCGTACGCGTCCAAAGATGAAGCGCTTGTGCTCCCGCGCGAGTTGGGCTGGCATCGACGCCCAGGTCAGTGCGACCCGACGACTTTCCGTCGCGCCCGGATACTTCGCGAAGTCGTTCTCGTACCCCCGGAGAATTTCGAGCTGTATCGCACGGATCGCGACAAGAGAGTCGCCCGAGGCATAGCGAGAGACGGCCTCGGGCATCCCGCCGATGAAGGTGTACAGACGTAGAAGTTCGACGAGGCGATCTCGAAACGAGTGGATCAGGTCCCAGTCCTGCTGCAAGATCAGATCGCCGAGTTGTGCCTCGTCTGTACCGCGGAGAAACTCGTCGAAATCGAGCGGATGCAGGTCGAGGAAGTTGACCTTCCCCACGGGGAACGAGACATCAGCACGAAGCGCTACGCCTAGCAGGGATCCCGCTGCGGCGAGGTGGATGTCCGGACGTTCTTCTGCGAAATACTTGAGCGAGGTGAGCGCGAGCGGCGCGTCCTGGATCTCGTCGATGACGAGCAGCGTCGTCGCGGGATCATCGATCGTCGTCCGCGCAGCAATCTCGAGACCGCGGATGATCCGGTCAGGATCGAGATCTCCAGCGAAAACCGACGCGACGGAGCGATCGCGCTGGCAATTGACGTAGACCACCCGCTCGTAGTGCGATCGACCGAACTCCTGCAGGAGCCATGTCTTCCCGACCTGCCGCGCCCCGCGCAGCACAAGTGGCTTGCGTGCAGGGTCATTCTTCCAGGCCCTCAGAGCATCGAGTGCAGAGCGTTGCACCCCGCTAACAGTAGCAGTTGGTACACGTTTTAGGGGCAAACTGTAAGTACTCTATACTCGCTTTTAGGCTGAACTCCTGGAAAATGACCGGCCCGATCCATCACGTAATTCCTTTCGCTGAAGCCATTTGATTCCTTTCGCTGAAGCCATTCCCAAGAATCAACGTGTCCACTGAACAGGGTCGAGTGCCGAAAAACAGCGCGCGTTTAGAGTCAGGGCTTGCATTGCGACATCCCGATCGGTGATTGCAAGACCTGACTGTGATGATCTGGGCGGAATGCGCCTCGACTCCCTACGCGCCCTCAAGGAGCACTCGCAGTTCAGCCTCGCCGAGGATCGGGACGCCCGCCTTCTCGGCCTTCGCGGCCTTCGAACCGGGGCTCTCGCCCACGATCACGCCGGTCGTCTTCTTCGAGACGGAGTCGGAGACCTTTGCGCCGAGCGCTTCGAGGGCTGCCTTCGCTTCCTCGCGCGTGTACGCGTCGAGCGTGCCGGTGATCACGTACTGAGACCCGGTAAGCGGACCGGCGACGGCGCGCTCGGCCTCCCCCACCTCGAATTGCAGTCCGAGCGAGCGCAGATCCCCTACGAGTGCCCGATTCTCCTCGTCGGCGAACCATTCGGCGATGAGCTCGGCGCGCTCAGGCCCGATGCCCTCCGCCTGCTCGAGCTCCTCCTGCGTCGCGCCGACAAGCCTGTCAATCGTGCCGAAGTGCCTCGCAAGATTGCGCGCGAGCACCCACCCCACCTTCGGCATGTTGAGACCAAAAAGGACGCGTGAGAACGGCTGCGTCGTCGATCGCTCGATCGCCGCGACAGCGTTCGTCGCAGAGATCTCGCCGTAGCCCTCGATCTCGAGCAGCTGCTCCGGCGTGAGCCGATAGAGGTCGGGCATTGAGCGCAACAGGCCCTCGTCCCAGAGCTTGCGCACGAACTGCTCCCCCACGCCCTCGATGTCCATCGCGGCGCTGACCCAGTGGATCAGCGTCTCGAGGCCACGCGAGGGGCACGCGCGATTCGGACAGCGATGCTTGACCTCGCCCTCCGGCTTCACGACCTCGACACCGCAGAGTGGGCAATGCGACGGCATCTTCCACTCGGTCGTGCCCGGCAGGTGCTCCCCGGCAGGCCCGACGACCTGGGGGATCACGTCGCCGGCGCGCTGGACGATCACGAGATCACCCTCGCGGATGTCCTTGCGGTTGATGTCCTCCTCGTTGTGCAGCGTCGCGCTCGTAACGGTAACACCGCCGACCTGGACGGGTTCGAGCTCGGCCCACGGGTTCAGCGCACCGGTGCGGCCGACCCGGATGTGGATGTGCTTCAGGGTCGTGATAGCGGTCGAGGGAGCCCACTTGAACGCGCGCGCCCACCGCGGCCGCTCGTGCAGCGCCCCGAGGCGCTGCTGTTGCGCGAAGGAGTCGACCTTGATCACGATGCCGTCGATCTCGTAGTCGAGCTCAGCCCGGCGACTCTCCCACTGCTCGCACGCCGTCGCGACCTCCTCGATCGTCTCGAAGCGCCCCGCGTGCGGATTCGTCCGGAAGCCACGCTCACGCAGCCAGCCGAGCATCTCGAAGTGCGTGGCGGGCGTCGCGCCCTCGTGGACACCGGCGCCGTAGATCCAGAGCGACAACGGTCGCTCGGCGGTGATCGCCGGGTTCAGCTGACGCAGCGATCCCGCTGCGGCGTTGCGAGGGTTGGGTGCCTCCTTCTTGCCTGCGGCGATCTGGGCGGCGTTGAACCGCGCGAAGCCGGAGAGCGGGAAGTAGACCTCCCCCCGAGCCTCGAAGAGCGGCAAGGGCGCCTCACCGTCGGGCACGCGCATCCGCAGCGGTACAGCTTCGATCGCGCGGACGTTCGCGGTCACGTCCTCGCCACGAAATCCGTCGCCCCTCGTGGCCGCGCGCACGAGCACGCCCTCCTCGTAGATGAGCGAGATCGCAGACCCGTCAATCTTCGGCTCGATCACATAGGCGACCGGCTCGTCGGTGTCGAGGCGCTTCTGCACGTCCGCCGCCCACTTCTCGAGTGCCTCGCGGGTCGTCACCTTCTCGAGCGAGCCCATCGGGGCGAGGTGGTCGACTTTCGTGAAGCCGTCCGCGGGTGCGGCGCCGACCCGCCTCGTGGGCGAGTCCGGGGTGATCAGCTCCGGGTGTTCGTCCTCGAGCGCCCGCAGTTCGTCGTAGAGCGCGTCGTACGCCGCGTCGGGGATCTCGGGGTCATCGAGGACGTGGTAGCGGTAGGCGTGGTGCTCGATCACGCGCCGGAGCTCATCGATCCGTGCCGGGGCGTCAGACAAGCGTGAGGATCTCCCCGGGGTGCTGGACGAGAGCGTCCGGCTCTGCAGCGAGGAGCCGCTCGTCAGGATGGATCCCGCCCCAGCCAACCGCGATCGTGTACGTGCCTGCCGCGTTCCCTGCCTGGATGTCGAACGGCGAGTCGCCCACGTAGACCGCCTCCTCCGGCGTCGCACCGAGGCGGTGCAAAGCTTCGAAGACAGGATCGGGATCGGGCTTGTGCCGCTCGGTGTCGTCGGAGCCGACAAGAACGTCCGTCAGCTCGGGGAGGAACGGAAACCGGTCGAATGCGAGGTGGACGGTCGAGCGCCGCTTGGCCGTCACGATCCCGAGCTGATGCCCGCGCCCGACGAGCTCCCGCAGGAGGTGCTCGACCCCGTCGAACGTCTCGAGCGTCGCGTGCAGAGGCTCGTTGTGGGCGCGATAGACGTCGATCAGCTCGTCGACACGATCCGGATCAAGGTCACGCATCTGCGACACGAGCCCTTGCCCACCGATGGCGGCACGCACGGCCTCTTCATCGGGCTCGCGGCCAAGAACGGTGACAGACGCATGGCGCATCGAGGCCATGATGATCGGCCCGGAGTCGATGAGCGTGCCGTCGAGGTCGAAGAGGATGACGCGGTGGCGCACCACTCGATCGTATCGACGCTAGGCGGTGTTGTACTCCACGTGCTCGAGGTAGAGCCCCCACGGAGGCGCCGTCGCCCCGCCCTCCGAGCGGGGACGCCCTTCGAGTAGATCCCCGAACCGCTCCGGGCTGCGCTGCAGCATCGTCCCGACGAGCGTCCGCACCATGTGCCGCAGGAACGAGTCAGCTGTGACCGTGAAATGCAGGTGGTCGCCGCGCCGCTCCCAGGCCGCCTCGCGGACGACCCGTACAAACACCTCGTGCTGGCTGTCGGCCGGCGTGAACGCGGTGAACTCGTGCTCCCCGGGAAGCAACGCGGCGCATTCCTGCAGCCGCTCGAAATCGACGGGTCGGGGACACCAGAGCGATCTCCGAGCCTCGAGCGCCGATCGCGCGGGGCGGTTGAGCACGACGTACCGGTACGAGCGCGCCGTGGCCGAGAAGCGCGCATGGAAGCCCTCGGGCGCATCCTCGACCGCGAGCACCGAGAGGTCCGCAGGCAGAGCCGTGTTCAGTGCCTCGGCAGCCTTCACCGCCGGCGCGCCGGCGGTGACGTGCACGCTTGCGACCTGACCGGTCGCATGAACGCCCGTATCGGTGCGGCCGGCAACCGCCAGGTCGCTCCAGCCGCGGGGGTAGATCACGTCGAGCGCCTCGCGCAGAGCACCCTCGACGGTTCGCTCGTCCGGCTGCCTGGCCCAGCCATGGAACGCGCCGCCGTCGTACTCGAGAGTGAGCCTGAGCAGTGCCACGGCCGATCGTTGTACCAGGCTTCTACGGGCGTGGCGCGGGATCGACCTCGAGCACGAGTTCGTGGACGGCGCGGACGACGATGCTGGAGCCCGGTTCGATCGTCGCGCGGGCACGGGCACCCCAGATCTCTCCATCGACCCGCACCTGCCCGGTCTCCTCCGGCGTGCCCGGCGTGAGGCGCGACGAAGCGACGCCACGGCGCCCGACGAGTGCCTCCACCCCGACTGCCGGAGGTCGCTTGCGGCGCTGTCGACGCGACCACCACACGAAGACCAGAACCTCGACGACATCGATCACGATGGCAACGACGACGACCACGACGTTCCAGGGCGACGAGAGGAACAGAAGCGCGAAGATGAGCGCGATCAGCGTGAGCATGCTTGAAGCGTACGGGTCGGCATGGGGGTCAGGGAGGATTTGTGCCCCGGGAACGACGAGGGGCACCCGCGGGCGCCCCTCGAATCAGCTTCGACCCTTGGCAGGTCAGGCAGCAGCAGCCGGGTCGTGATCGACGAACTCGAGCAACACCATCGGCGCTGCATCACCCGGGCGCGGCCCGAGCTTGACGATGCGCGTGTAGCCACCGTTCCGCTCCGCGAAGCGCGGTGCGACGTTCAGAAACAGGTGATGCACGACATCGTTCGAGCGAAGCTCGGCCATCGCCTGGCGCCGCGCGTGGAGGTCACCACGCTTGCCGAGCGTGACCATCTTCTCGGCATACGGCTTGACGGCCTTCGCCTTCGCCTCGGTCGTCTTGATCCGGCCGTGCTGAATCAGCGCGCCTGCGAGATTGGAGTACAGCGCCTTGCGGTGGGCTGAATCCCGGCCGAGCTTCTTGCCTGCGCGTGCGTGTCGCATCAGTGGTTCTCCTCGTGACGGTTTCGCGTCTCTGGAGTGCGAGGCGCAAGCAGTGCTAGGACGCAGGGAGCATTCAGGCCGGTTTGCCTGGATGCGACCGAGGACAACGCAATG
>JAJAZN010000130.1 GCA_026785685.1 Thermoleophilia bacterium | reverse complement strand
CCGCGGGATCGGTGTCGGGTCTCGCATTCGCGCATGTCGAGGTTTCGGGCTGAGGTTTCGTGAGCGGGGCCGTCGGGTGTTGCATTACTGCTTCTGAGCTTCGCCGGTCGCGGTGCGTGATTGTGATGTAGTGCTTCAGCCGGTCGGCTGAGTCGCGCTTCGTGTCTGCTGCTGGCGGTGGCCGGCTTCAGCCGGTCGCCCGGGTTCGGCCTCCACCGCATTCCATCTCGAAATCGGGAGTGCCCGCGCATCCCGTCAGCCGTCAGGCGCGACGAACTCCGCCGTCGGAGAGTCCCCGATGAGTCATACTCCGAGTATGAAAACGGCGATATCCGTGCCCGACGAGCTGTTCGAACGTGGCGAGGAGCTGGCCCGCCGGCTGGGAAAATCGCGCAGCCAGGTCTACCGTGAGGCGCTCGCGGAGTACCTGTTTCGACGCGAGCCGCGCTCGGTCACCGATGCACTCGACGCGGTCGTCGCAGAGTTCGGCCCGGATCACGACGCCTGGCTGGCCGAGGCCGGCAGACAACGGCTCGAGCACAGCGAGTGGTAGTCAGTCGCGGCGACGTCGCGTGGGCGTCGCTTTCGGATCCGGTTGGCTCGGAGCCGGGTTTCCGGCGCCCCGTCGTTGTCGTCCAGGGGGACGCGTTCAACGCGAGTCGGCTAGGCACCGTCGTCGTCGTTCCGCTGACGAGCAATCTCCGTTGGGCTGCAGCCCCGGGCAACGTTCCGTTCACGGCCGACCGGACCGGGCTGCCGAAGGATTCCGTAGCGAATGTCACCCAGATCGTTGCCGTCGACCGCAGCATCCTCTCCGACCGTGCCGGCCACCTGGGCGAGGACGACATCGCGCTGATCCTCTCCGGGATCGACCTCGTGCTCGGTCGTGACTGACCCCTGGCCAGCACGTGCCCTCGGTGGAACCTACCTCGCCAAAGACGAAAGCGGAAAGAAGACCCTGCAGAGACCTTCGCGTGGAACGAAGGAGACCTGACTGGATCTCCGTCAGTTGGCTTCCCGCGTCCTCGAGTACAGCGAGTGTAGTATACTTATTGTGGTATGAACATTGCGACCTTGCTCCATGAGGCGCGACGGGCATCCGGCCTGACTCAGGCCGAGCTCGCGGTGCGGGCCGGAACCTCCCAGCCGGCGGTCAACCGATACGAGCGCGGAGCTGCGCTGCCGTCCCTTACCACCCTGGAGCGGCTCGTGCGCGCTGCGGGCCGCTCGCTCGTTGTCGAGACGACGCGGCGGCCTCACGCGGGGCTCGTCTCGGCGCGCTCGGCAACGGGCGCGGTCGCGTCGGCGCTCCGGGGCGAACGGGCACGGATCCTGCGGGCTGCAGCCGAGCACGGCGCTCGGAACGTTCGTGTCTTCGGCTCCGTCGCACGCGGCGAGGAGCACGATGCGAGCGACGTCGACCTGCTCGTCGAGCTCGCGCCCGGTCGCACGCTGCTCGACCTCGTCGGCCTGCGACTCGAGCTCGAAGACATGCTTGCGATCGACGTCGACGTGACAACGCTCGACATGCTGAAGCCCGCAGCTCGCGAGACCGTCCAACGTGAGGCCGTGCCCCTCTGACCCGTGACCCGCGCGAGCGGCTCGCCGACATCCTGCACGCGCTCGACGAGATCGACCGGCGCATGCAGGAGCGGTTGCCCGACGACGCTCTTCACGACGCGTGGTGCTTCCAGCTCCTCGTCATCGGCGAGGCGGTGCAGCACCTCGATCAGGAAACGACGAGCAGGGCGCCGGATGTTGGGTGGCGGCGGATCGCGGGGATTCGCGACGTCATCGTGCACGAGTACTTCCGGATCGAGCTCAACCGGATTCGCGACATCGTGGCGCTCGACCTGCCTCCACTGCGAGCGGCGATCGAGAGGCTGTCGCAGCCGTGAGCGCGATGCGTCTCCCACCACGAATGTGGCCGCTCGCGGCGGCTGCATCATTGCACCCCGCGGCGGTTCGGGTGTCTCGCCGCGGTGGCCAGTGTCCTGGTCGACCGTGTCCGTGATGGCCATCTGGTCGAGTCGGAGGAATCGGAGTAGCGTTTCGAGATGAGGAAAGGAAGCCAAATATAAGCTATCCAACATTAAAAACATGCGCTACGTTTTGCTCATGACAAAGCATACGTCGCTCTATCTCGATGAGGATCTGCTCCACGAGGCAGGCGAGATCCTTGGCACCTCCGGGCCGACCGGAACGGTGAGAGCAGCGCTCGAGAACGTCGTCCGGCGGGCGCGGCTGATGAACCTGACGACCTGGGAGGTCGAGGTGACACCTGCCGGCCTCGACGCGTCGCGTGACCGACGCTCCGATGTCGCAGAGTAGATGATGCTGGCCGACTCGACCGCGTGGATCTGGTCGCGGCGAAGGGCGTATCCGGAGTTGCGCCAGTGGTTCGACGAACGGTTGGAGGCGGATGAGATCGCCACGTGCGATCAGGTACGCCTCGAGCTACTCGCGGGCGTCCATAGCCCCGACTACGACCGGCGAGCACGTGACCTCGACGCCCTCGATACGTGTCTGATCACGCCGCGCGAATGTCAGCGGGCAATGGAGGTCCAGGCCCGTCTCGCCCGGCTGAGCACGGACAACCACAAGGGCGTTCGACCTGCCGATCTTCTGATTGCGGCCGCGGCAGAGGCTGCAGGCGTCGAAGTGCTCCACTACGACGCTCACTTCGAGCGAATCCAGGAGGTCACGCAGCAGCCGATGCGCTGGCTCGCACCGAAGGGGACGCTGCGCTAGCGTCGGGCTGTCGCAGCGTTCGAGGATCGTCCGTCCTGCACGGTGACGATGACCACGCGATCCTTGCCGTCGTCGACCTCAGGCGCAGACGTCACGGCGTTCTGGAGGAACGCTGCGTGCGGGATGGTGGGTGTCGCATTCACGGACACGGGTTCACCGGTCGGGGTGCATGAATGCAAGATCTGACACCACCGCCTGACACCACTGCGCCACCGCGCCGCGCTGGACAACGAGCGCTGCCTGGTCTATACCCAAGACTAGTGGTCTCCCCGGGAAATCCTGCCACGCTTCGCGTGGCTGCAAACACACCGCAGGGCTTCGTCCTCGGTCGCTCCCGGGCGAGGCACGCGTCTCGCCCCTGCAGGTTGCCGGTTGACCGTTGTCGGGCGGCGCGGTAGATGGCCGCGGGGTCGCGCGAGTAGTTGGAACGGCTCGAGGAGCAGGAACGGACGGTCTCGAAGCGGCGACGGCGACTCCACGACCAGATCGACTTCCTGCGCGCAAGTACGGGACAGCCGGAAACCGAGGAGCGGCTCGCGAAGCTCCTCGCAGAGGAGCGCGATGTCTCGATCCGACGGCGCGAGTTGCACGCTGTGATCGACGGTCTTCGCGTCGAGCTCGGCATCGGGACGCCTGGCCCGTCCCCGAAGGAGAGCCTCCTCGACCGGTGATTTTGGGGGAGATACCCCGATCGTTCGGTGCGGTCGACGCGGCCGGGCCGACGATCAACGCGAAAAGGGGGGAGGGGGGCCGCTGCCGCCCGCGCCCCACCGCACTT
>JAJAZN010000129.1 GCA_026785685.1 Thermoleophilia bacterium | reverse complement strand
TGCTCGTCGAGCACCACATGGGCCTCGTGATGCGCATCTCTGATCACGTCAACGTCCTCAGTTTCGGGCGCAAGATCGCGGACGGGACGCCGGCCGAAGTGCGGGCCAACCCCGACGTGATCGAGGCGTACCTCGGCAGCGAGGTCGACGCGTGACAGCGCTGCTCGAGCTCCGCAACGTCGAAGCCCGGTATGGCCCGGTGCAGGCGCTCCGCGGCATCAGCGTCGAGGTGCCCGAGGGTACGATCGTCGCTGTTCTCGGGGCCAACGGTGCCGGCAAGACGACAACGCTTCGCGCAGTGTCGGGAACGGTTCGGCGTGCGGGCGAGATCACCTTTGCCGGCAAGCCGCTTCGGGGCGGTCCGGAGGCCGTGGCGAAAGCGGGAATCGCGCACGTCCCGGAGGGACGCGGCACGTTCACCGAGCTCTCGGTGACCGAGAACCTCCGGCTCGGTGCCTACACGCGGCGTGACCCATCGGTGAAGGCCGACATCGAGCGGATGGCCGGCTACTTCCCCTGGATTCTCGATCGCGGTGACCAGCGGGCAGGAACGCTCTCCGGTGGTGAGCAGCAGATGCTCGCGCTCGCCCGTGCCCTGATGGGTCGACCGCGACTGCTGATGCTCGACGAGCCGTCGCTTGGTCTCGCGCCACTGATCGTGCGGGAGATCTTCCGGATCGTGCGCGAGTTGAACGAGAAGGATGGCCTGACCGTGCTCGTCGTCGAGCAGGATGCGCGGATCGCGCTCGACTCGGCGGCGACGGCGTACGTGCTCGAGGTCGGGACGGTTGCGCTGTCGGGATCGAGCGCCGAGTTGAAGGGAGACGAGGCTGTGCGGCGCAGCTACCTCGGCTACTGATGGCTGCCTTCTTCCAGCAGGTCGTCTCGGGTCTCGCGTCCGGGGGGATCTACGGGGCGCTCGCGCTCGCGATCGTCCTGATCCACCGCGCGACGGGCGTGATCAACTTCGCCCAGGGTGAGATGGCGATGTTCTCCACGTACATCGCCTGGACGCTCACGACGAATCATGGCTTCTCGTACTGGCCCGCCTTTGCGGTGACGCTGCTCGTGTCGTTCCTCGGCGGCGTTGGAATCCACCGGGCCGTGATCCGGCCGGTGGAGCGCGGGCCCCAGATCCGGGTTGTGATCATCACGATCGGTCTGCTGTTGTTGCTCAACGGCCTTGCGTTCTGGATCTGGTCGGGTGAGGTGCGCGCCGTGCCCAGCCCCTTCCCGGCGGGCACGATCGATATCGGTGGCGTGGCCATCTCGTGGTCGGATATCGGCACGATCGCCGTCTGCCTCACGTCCGTCCTCGTCCTGTCGGCGTTTTTCCGGTTCACCAAGGTCGGCCTCGCGATGCGCGCGGCCGCCGTGAACCCATCAGAAGCCCGTCTCGTCGGCGTGCGCGTGTCCTCCATGCTCGGTCTCGGCTGGGGGCTTGCAGCGATGCTCGGGGCAATCGCGGGCATGTTGACCGCACCGAACGTCTTCCTGGATCCGAACATGATGCAGGCCGTGCTGATCTACGCCTTCGCCGCGGCGCTGCTCGGAGGGATCGACTCGCCGATCGGCGCCGTCGTCGGTGGGCTGATCCTCGGCGTCGGTCTCAACCTCCTCGGGACGTACGTCGACTTCGTCGGTTCCGACCTCAAGCTCCCGGCGGCACTCCTCGTCATCCTCGGCGTGTTGCTCCTCCGTCCCGCCGGTCTCTTCGGCAAGACCGTGGTGAAGAAGGTCTGATGAGTCGCGCGACGATCAGAACGCTGGCAGCGTTCGCAACGCTTGCGGTCGTCGTCGCCGCGCTCCCCGCGTTCGTGAACGACTTCCGCGCCCAGCAGTTCGCCTATGTCGGCGTCTACCTGGTGGCCCTCACCGGGCTGAACATCCTCACGGGCTATACGGGCCAGATCTCGCTCGGTCACGGTGCATTCATGGCGATCGGCGGCTACACGACGTCGATCCTGATGATCGATCACGGGGTCAAGGACGTTGCCACGATCCCCTTCGCGCTCGTCGTCGCGGGCGTTGCCGGCGTCCTGTTCGGACTACCGGCAGCTCGGCTCTCGGGCCTCTACCTCGCGCTCGCGACGTTCGGGATCGCCCTCGCGACGCCCGCGCTGATCAAGAAGTTCGAGGGGTTCACGGGAGGGGGCGCGGGCGTCAATCTGTTCGGCACGCCCGAACTGACCGCGTCGCTCACGCCGGTGAGGTTCCTCGGGCTCGAGCTCAACTTCAACAACTGGCTCTACTACCTGTGCTGGACGGTTGCGCTCGTCGGATACGTCGTTGCGTGGCTGATTCTCCGTGGTCGCACGGGACGGGCGTTCCGCGCCGTGCGCGACAGCGAGACAGCGGCGGTCTCATCCGGCATCAGCCTGACCCGCACGAAGGTGCTCGCCTTCGGGATCAGCGCTGCCTACGCGGGCGCTGCCGGATCGCTCTTCGCGATCACGACGACTTTCGTCAACCCCGACACGTTCCCGGTGACGCTGTCGATCTTCCTGCTCGTCGGCGTCGTCGTCTCGGGCCTCGGCTCCCTGAAGGGTCTCGTCGCCGGCGCGATCTTCATCCAGTTCATGCCGCTCTGGTCCCAGCACGTCTCGAAATCGCCCGGCGCGCCGGCCGTCGTCTACGGCACGGTGCTGATCTTGCTCATCCTCGTACTCCCGGGAGGGGCATCGGGGCTGATCGCGCGGCTGCAGCACCTGACCCGCCGCTGACAACCTTTCCGAAGCCCTAACACTCAGGGGCTACCATCGTGCGATGGGATTCGACGAAACCGACGTGCAGGACTACCAAGGAGACCGTCACCGATGAACCGAAAGCTGATGATGACATGCGTTGCTCTCGTGGTAGCGCTCGCCCTCGGTGTTACGGCCGCCATCGCGGGCACCGTGCGCGGAGGTAGTGACCCGGGTATCACCGACAACTCGATTCTCCTCGGTGGCACCGCCCCGCTGACGGGACCCGCGTCGCAGTACGCGTCGGTTGCACGGGGCGCCGAGGCCTACTTCAAGTATCTGAACGCCACGAAGGGTGGTATCAACGGCCGCAAGATCACGTACAAGTACGCCGACGACGCCTACAACCCGGCGCAGAGCGTTCCGGTGACGCGACAGCTCGTCGAGCAGGACAAGGTCTTCGCGATCTTCAACTCGCTCGGCACTGCCCACAACGTCGCCGTTCGCCCCTACCTGAACGCGATGAAGGTGCCCCAGTTGTTCGTCGCCTCCGGTGCGACGACGTGGGGGAGGGACTACGCGCAGTACCCGTACACGATCGGGTTTCAGCCGAGCTACCAGGCCGAAGGCTGGGTCTACGGCAAGTACCTCTCGCGGACGGCACCCGGAGCGAAGGTTGCGGTTCTCTTCCAGAACGACGACTACGGCAAGGATCTCCTCGGCGGTCTGAAGCGGGGCCTCCAGCGCTCGAAGGTGAAGGTCATCGCGGCCCAGCCGTACGAAGTCACCTCGCCTGACGTCGCATCGCAGATCGCTAAGCTGAAGGCGTCGGGAGCCGACACGCTGGCCATCTTCGCGACGCCGACGTTCGCGATCCAGGCGTTCCAGTTCGCGAACAAGCTCGGCTGGAAGCCGAAGCACGTGATCAACAACGCAGTCGCATCGGCCTCGACGTCGATGCAGATCGCCTCGTCGGCCGGTCAGAACAAGCTCGTCAACGGCACGATCTCGATCCAGTTCCTCAAGGATCCGACCGATCCAAAGTGGAAGAACGACCCGGCGATGAAGCTCTACCGGACGATCATGAAGAAGTTCGCGCCGAGCGCGAACGTCGCCGACCCGCTTCACGTCTACGGCATGGCCGCCGCCTGGACGGCCTCCGACGCACTCAAGAAGGCAGGCAAAGACCTGACGCGTGAATCGCTGCGGAAGACGCTCGACACGTTCACGGCGACGGGGAACCCCTTCATGCTTCCCGGTATCGCGGTCAAGACGGCCGGGAAGGATCACTACCCGGTCGAGCAGATGCTCCTGCAGAAGTGGCAGAACAACTCCTGGAACTCGTTCGGCGGGCTCTGGGGCTATCGCGCCTCGTAGGCAGGGGCGGTTGATCGGCTTGATGTGAGGGCGGCGGCAGCCGCCCTCACTCGTCTATGCTGGGATCTCCGGCGCGAGGAGACCGCCCGGCGAACCGAGCACCGCGCCGATGACCCACCTCGTCTCCGAGATACTCGCTGCGCCCCTCGACGACCTCATGGCAGAGGCGCGGGCGCTCCGTCGTTCGCACCTCGTCACCTACTCGCCGAAGGTCTTCATTCCGTTGACGACCTTGTGCCGCGACGTCTGCGGCTACTGCACGTTTGCTCGACCACCCCGGCGTGGCGAACGGGCATACATGCCGGTCGAGGAGGTGCTCGAGATCGCGCGATCCGGCGCGGTGGCAGGGTGCACCGAGGCGCTCTTCACGCTCGGCGACAAGCCCGAGCTGCGCTACCGGGCCGCACGTGAGGAGCTTGCTGATCTTGGCTTCGGCAGCACGATCGAGTACCTCGCGTACTGCGCAGGTCGCGTCCACGATGAGACGGGGCTGCTCCCTCACCTGAACCCGGGAGTGATGAGCAGGCAAGAACTGGAGCTTCTCCGGCCAGTGTCGGCGTCGATGGGGATGATGCTCGAGACGGTCTCCGACCGTCTCTCGGAAAAGGGAGGCCCACACTGGGCGTCGCCCGATAAGGCCCCCGCCGTTCGCCTCGAGACCATCCGCCTCGCCGGCGAGCTTGCGATCCCGTTCACGAGCGGCATCCTGATCGGTATCGGAGAGACGCGGCTCGAGCGGCTCGAGGCGCTCTCCGCTCTCAAGGATCTCGGGGAGGAGTACGGGCACGTCGGCGAGGTGATCGTGCAGAACTTCCGCGCGAAGCCCGGCACGAGGATGGCCGACCATCCCGACGCGGCCTTTGACGAGCAACTCTGGACGATCGCCGCCGCACGCGTTCTGCTCGGCTCCGGCTGGCATCTCCAGGCACCGCCGAATCTCGCCTATGACGACTTCCCGCTCCTGCTCGACGCGGGAATCGACGATTGGGGCGGAGTCTCGCCCGTCACGATCGATCACGTGAATCCCGAGGCGCCGTGGCCCGAAGTCGAGCGACTGCGGGAAGCGGCCGCCGCGCGCGGACTCGCGCTTGCTCCGCGCCTGCCGCTCTATCCGGAGTACGTTGCCGACCTCGATCGCTGGGTCGACCCGGCGGTTCGTCCTGGCGTTCGTCGAGCGTCAGATGCGCTCGGGCTCGCGCGGGAGGATCGTTGGGCTCCGGGTGAGCCCGTGACCGTGCCGTTCCTCGTCCGCCGGGATGCGCTTCCGCTCGAACTGACAGGGGACGACCTCGGCCCGGCAGAGCTCGAGCGGCTTTTCGAGGCCCGTGGATCCGAGCGCGAGAGCGTGTTCGCGGCGGCCGACCGGCTCCGGCGTGAGGTCTGCGGCGACGAGGTCACATACGTCGTGACGCGAAACATCCAGTACACGAACGTCTGTTACTTCAAGTGTGGCTTCTGCGCCTTCTCGAAGGGCAAGCTTGCCGAGAACCTGCGCGGCCCGGCCTTTCTCGTCCCGCTCGACGAGATCGTGCGCCGTTCCGAGGAGGCCTGGGAGAGGGGCGCGACAGAGGTCTGCCTCCAGGGCGGAATCCACCCGGCCTTCACGGGTGACTACTACGCCGCGGTTGTCTCGGCGATCAGGGCCGCGCTTCCGGACATCCACATCCACGCTTTCTCGGCGCTCGAGGTGTGGCAGGGCGCAGCGACCCTCGGTCTCTCGCTCGACGAGTACCTCGCCCGTCTCCGCGATCTCGGGCTCGGCTCACTTCCTGGCACGGCCGCGGAGATCCTCGACGACGAGGTGCGAGCACTGATCTGTCCCGACAAGGTCTCGACCGATCAATGGCTCGAGGTACACGACGCAGCTCACCGCGTCGGTCTGCGCTCGAACGTGACGATGATGATGGGCCACGTCGAGCGCCCGGCGCACTGGGCGAACCACATCCTCCGAACGCGCGAGCAGCAGCTCCGAAGCGGGGGGTTCACCGAGTTCGTGCCGCTCCCCTTCGTGCCGATGGAGGCGCCGATGTTCCTCAAGGGGCTTGCGCGCCGAGGGCCGACGTTCGGGGAGGCGCTGCTCGTGCACGCAGTTGCACGACTTGCCCTCCACCCCGTGATCACCAACATCCAGGTCTCGTGGGTCAAGATCGGGCCGGACGGAGTCCGGCAGGCCCTCGCCGCAGGTGTGAACGATCTCGGCGGAACGTTGATGAACGAGTCGATCTCCCGCGCTGCCGGGTCTGAGTGGGGGCAGGAGCTTTCGCCCGACCAGATGGAGGCGGTGATCCGTTCCGCGGGGAGGGTGCCGCGACAGCGGACGACGACCTACGGGACGCCGCCGGCCGAGCAGGTAGCGCGATCGTTCGGTGCAGCCCCCCTGAGCGAGCCGTCGAACCCGCCCGTTCGGGATGCCGGTCTGAGGCGGCCCGCGCATCTCATTCGACCCGGGCTCGTCACGACGTCATGACGCCGCGGCGGCCGTTCGATCGCCTCATCGGGCGCACCGGTCGCGGCCTCACCTTCCGCTCGTCCGCCGGACGCGTCATGCTCGGTGGATGCGGCTCTTCTTTCGCCTGTTTCTTTTGCTGGTTGTCATCGGTCTGGTCATCCAGGTCGTGCCGTACGGGCGCGACCATGAGAACCCTAAGACGGTGCAGGAGATCAAGTGGAACACGCCGGCGACGCGAACGCTCGCGAGCAACGGCTGCATGGACTGCCACTCCAATCTGACCACGTGGCCGTGGTACACGAGCATCGCGCCGGTTTCGTGGTTGACGAGCCGCGATGCCGAGGAAGGTCGCGCCAAACTGAACTTCTCGGAGTGGCAGCGGGCCCAGGAAGTCGATCTCCAGGAGGTCATCGACGTGATCCGTGAGAAGGAGATGCCGCCGCTGCAGTACCGCGTCATTCACTCCGAGGCGCGCCTCACCGATACCGAGAGGCAGCAGCTTGAGGCAGGACTCGTTGCCAGTTGGAAGGCCGACCCGCCTGGCAAGTAGCCGGCGAGGCTCCGGACACGCCGGGAGCTCTCGCGAAGGGGGCCTCGCATGAGTGCTCCATTCGAGCCCGGCGATGCCGTCCTCGTGCGCAGCGTCTACCGGGGCCGCGTCCGTTAGGCCGTTCCGCACCGTTTCGTGGGAGTCGACGACGGCAGGCTCTTGCTGTATCGCGCGCCGGGTGCGCGCGGAAAATGGATGGGCCGTGACCCTGACGGTCGCTATCTCGAGCGGTGGATCGGTGACGACGAGCCACACGATCTCATCTGGATTGCAGTGGGATAGCGGGTGGTTCTCTCCGCGGTGGGTGCGCCGCACCAAGTTCCGTGCACGAGGGCGCATCCGAGCTCGCCATGGTGCTGCGGCTTCAGGAAGCGTGACCGGGCGTGGGGCACGTCTCATGCGTCTTCCTGGCTGAGCAGACGAAGATCCCTCGCGCTGAAACGTCATTCCCGGGCTTTACCCGGAACGCGCGAGCCGTTCCCGCGCCTCGGCGAGCGTGAAGCGGCCGCCGAGGAGGGCGCTCCCGGCGATCGCCGACTCGCAGCCGAGGTCGCGCAGCGCGAGGACGTCCTCGAGCGACGAGACGCCGCCGGCCGCCATCACCGGAAGTGACGCTGCGAGGACATCCACGAGGAGATCGATGTCGGGTCCGGCGAGCGAGCCGTCTCGCGTGGTGCTCGTCACGAGGAGCCGGTCGACGCCCGCAGCCGCGCAATCACATGCGAAGGCTGCCGGCGTCGCATCGGACGTGCGCGTCCAGCCGTCCACGGCCACCTTGCCGTCGCGGGCGTCGATCGCAACGACGAGGCGCTCCGCGAACCGCTCCGTCGCGTCGGCAAGGAACGGCGGCGACAGCGCAGCCGTTCCGACCATGACGCGATCGGCCCCGGCGTCGAGTGCCGCGGCGATCGCGGCGGCCGCGCGGTAGCCGCCACCCACCTGGAGCGGCAGGCCGCCCGCACGCGCGACCCGCTCGACGAGATCGAGCGTGGGCGTTCCGCTGAACGCACCGTCGAGGTCGACAAGGTGGAGGCGACCTGCGCCCTCGTCGCGGAAGCGGCGAGCGAGCTCGACGGGGTCTCCACCCTCGATCGTGACTGCCTCCCGCCGTCCCTGGGAGAGCCTGACAACGCGCCCTTCGAGGACGTCGATTGCGGGGATGACTTCGAATGCTTGTGTTAACACGTTATCATGCTATCATGCTATCATGCTATACTATGACACGCGCACAATCATCTTCGCAGGCTTCCGTCGGAGGCTCTCGGACATTCGACCGCCACGATGTCGACAGGGGAATCGCCGAGCTTGCCGTTGCGCTTCGTACGCTCCGGACAGAGAACGAAATGACAGCGTTCCTTCGTGATCTCTGCACGCGCGCCGAGCTCGAGGCACTTGCCCATCGGTGGCAGACGGCTCGTCTCGTCGACGAGGGCGTCTCGTACGTCGAGATCGCAGAGCGCGTTCCGACCTCCACACCAACGGTTACGCGGGTTGCTCAGTGGGTGCGTCACGGCGGGGGCGGCTATCGCATCGCGCTCGACCGGGTGAAGCGATGAGTGCCTTCGCGCGCGCGGGCGCGAACGGGCGGCTCACGTTGGCCGTGCCTGCAAAGGGAAGGATGGCGGAGACGACTCTCCGACTCTGCGCCGATGCCGGCCTTTCGTTCGAGACGACCGAACGGTCGCTTGTCGTTCCGTGCGCCAACGCGCCGGTCGACCTCCTCCTTGTGCGCCCGAGCGACATCCCCGAGTACGTGCAGGACGGGGTCGTGCACCTCGGCGTCACCGGTGCGAACCTCGTCGTCGAGGCGGAGGCGGACGTTGTCACGCTCGCCGAGCTGGGATTCGCGCGCTGCACCCTCCAGGCAGCCGTCCCAAACGATGCTCCCCAGACCGCGATCGAAGACCTCGGAGGGCTCAGGATCGCGACGGCGTACCCCGTTTCGACACGCAAGCTCCTGGGTGGGCGAGGCGTTGAAGCAGAGATCATCACGGTGTCGGGCTCGGTCGAAGCGACCCCGAGGCTCGGCCTCGCCGATGCGATCGTCGACCTCGTCTCGACCGGCTCCACCGCGAGCGCGAACGGCTTACGGCTGATCGGGACGCTGCTTTCGTCGGAGGCGGTGCTGATCGGTGGTCGATCGGCTGTGGACGAGCAGGCCGACCTCGTCGAGCGGCTCGAGTTGATGCTCTCAGGCGTCGTCGCTGCCCGCCGTCGGCGGTACGTGATGATGAATGCGACGACCGAGACGCTCCCCGCGATCCGCGCGGTGCTCCCGAGCATGGGCGCACCGACGGTGCTCACCCTTGCGAGCGAGGGCGACATCGCGGTTCATGCCGCTGTGGCGGCGGACGATGTCTGGTCGCTGCTGCCGGCGCTTCGCGACGCAGGGGCGACCTCCATTCTCGTCCTGCCGATCGAGCGGCTCGTGCCGTGAGGGGGGCGGGGCTCGACGACGCGATCACCGTTGTCTCACCGATCGTCGCCGACGTTCGAGCGCGTGGTGACGAGGCAGTGCTCGAGTGGACCGAGCGCTTCGACGGTCTCCGCCCGGACGGGTTCAGGGTCACGGCCGAGGAGATTGCGGCTGCCGAGGTCGATGCGGATGTGCTCGAGGCACTGCGCGCGATGATCCGCGCCGTCCGGACCTTCAGTGAGGCCCAGCGGCCGCGCGACACCTCCGTCGAGGCAGCGCCGGGAATCGTCTCTGACCGTCGGTGGCTGCCACTGGATTCGGTCGGTATCTGCGTCCCGAGTGGCACGTTCCCACTGCCGTCGTCGCTCGTGATGGCGGCCGTTCCGGCGCTCGTGGCCGGGGTTCGCCGGATCGCGGTCGTCACACCGAGACCGGTCTCGGCCACGCTCGTGGTTGCGCGAGAGCTCGGCCTCGACGAGGTCTACGCGATCGGCGGGGCGCAGGCGGTTGCTGCACTCGCGTACGGGACGGCGTCGATAGCGCCAGTCGACCGCATTGTCGGGCCAGGAAATGCCTACGTCACCGCCGCAAAGCTTCTCGTCTCGACGCGCGTCGGCATCGACATCCCGGCCGGCCCCAGTGAGGTGATCGTGATCGCCGATGGGTCAGCCGACCCGGAGGCGTGCGCGGCGGATCTCCTCGCCCAGGCCGAGCATGGGAGCGAGAGCGAGGCGCTCCTGCTCAGCACCGATCGTGTGCTGTCCGACGCGGTCACTAGTCTTGTTGCTCAATATGACAACGTCAGGATTGAAACGGTTGCTTCTCTGGCTGCAGCGTTGGCGCGCTCGGAGGCATTCGCGCCGGAGCACCTCGAGCTCCACGTCGCCGACCCCGAAGCGCTCCTTGCCGGCGTGCGGAACGCCGGCTCGGTCTTCATTGGCGGCTCTGCCGTCGTGGGCGACTACGCGGCGGGGGCGACGCACGTTCTTCCGACGGGCGGCCTCGCGCGCTCCTCCGGTGGGCTCGGCCTCGAGATGTTCATGAAGCCGCTGCAGATCGTCAGAGCGACGGCTGCAGGCGCCGAAGCAGCTGCTCGCGTTGTTGGGCCGATCGCGAGGGCCGAAGGGCTGCCGCTCCACGCGGCTGCGGCCGAGCGGGCCACCGGACGAGCATGAGCACCGGCGGAGAAGCGCCACGCGGTCCCGACGCGATCCCGCTCTCCGACGCGTTTGCGCCGTACACGTGGGCTGCGACCGTTGAGGAGGTCGCTGCACGTCACGGTCTCGCGCCTGCCGAGGTGTTGAAGTTCGACCAGAACACGCCGCCGTTTCCGGGCGTCGCCCAGATCCCGCTCGCCCAGAGCTTCGCGACGCTGGATCGCTACCCGAGCGGCCTGTATCGCGAGCTGCGGGAGGCAGCCGCCGGCTATGTGAACGATCGTTCCGGCACCGACATCGGTTGGGAGCAGGTCGTCATCGGAGCGGGCGCAGACGACCTCATCATGCTCTGTGCCCGCACCTACCTCGGATCTGGTCGCTCGGCAGCCATGGCCCCGCAGACGTATTCGTTCTACCGCACGGTCACGTTGCTCTGCGGAGCCGATCCCGTGGTCGAGACGGAGGGTGCAAGCCTGATCTGGCGCTGCAACCCGGAGAATCCGACCGGCGAGGTGACGGCAGCTGCCGAGCTCGTCGAGCTCGCGCGCCGCCACCCGAGCGCAGCCGTGGTCGTCGATGAGGCGTACATCGAGTTTGGTGGTGCGTCGGTCGTGCCGTGGCTCGACGAGTGCCCAATCTGATCGTCCTTCGTACGATGTCGAAGGCGTTCGGCTATGCGGGCCTCCGCGTTGGGTACGCCATCGCGGCACCCGACACTGCGGCCGTGCTCGAAGCGCGTCGCGCCCCGGCGCCGATCGCCTCGCCGGCAGCACGCATCGCAGCTGCAGCGCTGCGCGATCCGAGATACGACCTCGATTCGGAGATCCGGGAGCGCGAGCGTGTCCGCGCCGCCCTCGTTGCTGCCGGGTTCGACGCGCCGCCTGCGGCCGGCAATTTCGTGTGGATTCGCTCCGACGCCGATCTGGGAGCTGTACTCGAGGCAAAGGGCATCATCGTCCGCGCCTTCCAAAACGGCATCCGTGTGACTCTCCGCCGGCCTTCCGAGAACAACGTCTTCCTCGAGGCGCTCGGAGTCGAGCCAGGCGCTGTTTCGGGGCGCGAGTCGACGATCATCCGCACGAGCACCGAGACGGCTCTCCGCATCACGCTTGGACTCGATGGCAACGGCCGGTCGCACGTCCGGACGGGCATCGGGTTCCTCGACCATCTCCTCACGCTGTTCGCGTTCCACGCCGGCTTCGATCTCGCTTGCGTTGCCGGAGGTGATCTCGACGTCGACGAGCACCACACCGTCGAGGATGTCCTCGCCGCGCTCGGGGATGCACTGCAGCAGGCGCTCGGCACGCGCGAGGGTGTCGCCCGCTACGGCTCGGCCGTAGTCCCGATGGACGAGGCGCGCGCGACCGCTGCCGTCGATCTCGTTCGTCGCGCGCACGCGGAGGTCTCGCTCGCGTTCACGGGCGAACGGATCGGGGGGTTGGCCGTCTCGCTTCTTGCCCACGCGCTCGAGCGGTTCACGATGCAGGCCGGCTGCACCGTGCACGTCGACGCGGTGGGCGCCGACGATCACCACATCGCGGAGGCGGCGTTCAAGGCCCTTGGGCAGGCGCTTCGGCAGGCCGTTGCTCCTGGCGACGGCGGCATACGATCGACAAAGGGGATCGCGTGAGAGTCGTGCTCGCCGACTACGGCGCCGGCAATCTCCGCTCTGTTGCCTCGGCCTTTGCGCGCGCGGGCGCCGAGATAACGATCACGGTCGACCCGGCCGAGGTTCGAGAGGCTCCGCTGGCAGTCATCGCCGGGGTAGGACACGTCGAGAGCGCGGCACGTGGGCTAAGGATGCATGGCCTCGACGCGGCGATTCGCGATCGCGTCACGGCCGGTCGCCCGGTGCTCGGCATCTGCGTCGGAATGCAGCTGCTCTTCGGCGCGAGCGACGAGGGGGGATCAGGAATGGAGATCCTCGGAGGCTCTGTCTCTCGTGTGCAGGCAGCCCGTGTGCCCCACATGGGCTGGAACACCCTGGAGATAACGCAGCCTGGGGAGCTCGTCCAGGGCCTCGACGGCGAGGATGTCTACTTCGCGCACAGCTACGCCGTGGAGCCGACGGACGATGCGGTCGTCGTCGCCGTTGCTGATCATGGTGGCCGCATCGTCGCAGCAGTCCAGCAGGGAGCCGTCGCCGGCGTCCAGTTTCACCCCGAACGCAGCGCCCTCGCAGGCGCGCGCATCCTCGAGAACGCGCTGGCATGGTCAAAAAGCGCGTAATCCCCTGTCTCGATGTCGCAGGCGGGCGCGTCGTCAAGGGCGTCAACTTTGTCGACCTGCGCGAGATGGGCGAGCCCATCGACCTCGCGACGCGATACTCGGAGCTGGGCGCCGACGAGCTCGTCTTTCTCGACATCACCGCGACGCTCGAGGGCCGCGGGCCGATCCTCGGCCTGATCGAGCGGGCCGCAGCCGAGTTGACGATCCCGTTCACGGTCGGGGGTGGAGTCACCGGTCTCGACGATGCACGCTCACTCCTCCGCGCCGGAGCGGACAAGGTCGCGATCAACCGCGCGGCGTTCGACGACCCGTCGATCCTGACCGCCCTTGCCGACGAGTTCGGCTCGCAGGCCGTCGTTTGCGCGATCGACGCCCGTGCCGGTGAGGTCGTCACGCATGCGGGGAAGACCCCCCGAGGTCGCGATGCTGTGGACTGGGCCGTCGAGGCCGTCCAGCGCGGCGCGGGCGAGCTGCTCGTCACGTCGATCGACGCCGACGGGACGCGCGAGGGCTACGACCTCCCGCTGACGCGCGCCGTAGCAGCGGCCGTGGAGGTCCCCGTCATCGCGTCTGGTGGAGCAGGTGAGGCGCGACACCTCGCTGAAGCGTTCGAGGTCGGCGCCGAGGCCGCGATCATCGCCTCGATCGTCCACGAGCGGCCCGAGCGCCTGCCCGAATTGAAAATCGAGCTGAAGGAGATGGGATGGAACGTCAGGACATGAGCGCGCCCGAGCTGACAGCGGCGATCGTGGAGGACGCGACGAGTGGCCGCGTTCTCATGCTTGCCTGGATGGACGACGAGGCGCTCCGCCGTACCCGCGAGTCGGGCGAGGCGTGGTTCTGGAGTCGCTCCCGCGAGGAGCATTGGCACAAGGGCGCGACGTCGGGGAACACGATGGCGATCGTCGAGATCCGCGACGACTGCGATGGCGATGCAATCCTCCTCCGCGTGAACCCGGCCGGCCCGGCATGTCACACCGGTGCCGAGTCGTGCTTCGCGCCGTGGCTGTGGCGCGTCGTCGCGGAACGTGCAGCGAACCGGCCGGAAGGCTCGTATGTCGTCTCGTTGCTCGACAAGGGCGTTGCCGCGGCCGCTCAGAAGGTCGGGGAGGAGGGCGTCGAAGTCGCCCTGGCCGCCGTCGCCGACACCGACGAGCGCCTCGTCGAAGAGCTTGCCGATCTCTGGTTCCACAGCTACGTGCTGCTCGCGGCCCGTGGTCTCGATCCGCAGCGGGTCGAGGAGGAGCTCGTACGTCGACACGGCGCAATGCAGTAGACGCGAACCGCGGGAACGTCGAGCGCGTGTAGACGCCGGCCACTCGATGCGCGATGCTCGGGGCGCTGATGATGGCGAGAATGCACAGCGACGAGCTCGACATCGACGACGCGCTCGTGCGCCGTCTGGTGAGCGAGCAGTTCCCGGAGTGGGCCGCCCTGCCTCTCGTGCGAATCGAGCCACCCGGGACCGACAACGCGATCTTCCGGCTCGGAAGGGGGCTTTCCGTGCGACTCGCGCGTCGTGACGGCTCGACCGAGCCCGGCGGCACCGAGCACGACTGGTTGCCGAGGCTCGCTCCCGTCCTTCCCGTCGAGATTCCAACCCCCGTCGCACAGGGGCGGCCGACGAACGACTACCCCTGGTTCTGGGACGTCCACACGTGGGTCGAGGGCGAAACCGTGCCCGTCAGGACGATCGACGCGATCCAGGCTGCACGGGACATCGCGAGGCTCGTCGAGGCGCTACAGCGCGTGAGTTCCATCGATGCGCCGCAGGGACGCGGTATCCCGCTTGCTGAACGCGACGAAGGGACGCGCGCCTGGCTCGCGCAACTCGGCGGCGATCCGGCGCTGACGGAGGAGTGGGAACGAGCGCTCGCGGCACCGCCCTGGGAGGGCTCACCCGTGTGGCACCACGGCGATCTGGATGCGCGCAACTGGCTCGTTCGAGACGGGCGCATCAGTGGCGTGATCGACTGGGGCTCGATGGGCGTCGGCGATCCGGCGTGCGACGTGATGGTCGCGTGGAAGCTGCACTCGCGCGCTGCACGCGACGCCTTCCGCGAGGCGCTGCCGACGGACGACGCGACCGGGGATCGCGCGCGGGGCTGGGTTCTCTCCCAGGCGGTCGCGGCGCTCGGCTACTACCCGCGGGAGAACAATCCGACCCTGGTCGGCGAAGCGGAGAGATGGCTCGCCCTCGTGCTCTCCGAGCGAGCGACGTAGGAGTCCCAGCAGCACCGTTGGGCTCTTGCATTTGTGAGATCCAATTGATTGAATAGAAACATCATTCAATATGGAGCAGCGTTGAACCCAAGGCAGTACGACATGAGCTTCCGAGAGATCGCCCGGGAGACGACTCGACGTCGCATCCTGGAGGCCACTCTCGCACTCCACACCGAGAAGGGGATCTTCGGTACGAGCTGGAAGGACATCGCTGAGCGAGCAGACGTCTCGATCGGCACCGTGTACCGGCACTTCCCGTCACTTGCGGAGCTCGTTCCTGCGTGCGGGGAGCTCCTCTTCGAGCGGACGTCCCCACCGTCACCCGAGGATGCCCCG
The DNA here is from genome assembly GCA_026785685.1 of Thermoleophilia bacterium. Classification (GTDB taxonomy): domain Bacteria; phylum Actinomycetota; class Thermoleophilia; order Gaiellales; family Gaiellaceae; genus Gaiella. The sequence goes on along the minus strand of JAJAZN010000129.1, from coordinate 2,759 downwards.
GAGGTGATCGGCGACGTCACCGATCCCCTCGCAAGGCTCGAAAACGTCGGCACGGCGTTGTTTGCCTTCTATGAGCGCGCTGGCGTGCACATCGACACAGATGCCCGCGAGCGCGAGCTGCCAGAGGTGCAGGAGTGGGAGGAGTACCTGCGTGCCACCGTGACGGCGTTCGTCCGTGAGGCGCTTCGCGGTCAGCGGGTCGATGCGAAGACCCTCCAGCTCGTGAGCGCGGTCTATGACTTCCGCACGTACAGCGCGTTTCGTGCGCGGGAAATCGCGTCCGCCCGAGCCGCCCGAGAGGTGGCCGGCATGGTGGCGGGCCGACTCGGACTGGTTTCCGAACGGCCGAATCGAAGCGGATTGACACGGCGCGAGCGAGGGTGAGTACACACGCAAAGGCAACCGAACGAGAGGAGAAGACGACATGAGTGCTGTCCAGAGTGCGTATCTCTATCGGCAAGGTGAGGCCGAGGTGCGCTGGATGGGCGAGACGTCCACGAGCTTTCTGGCAATGGGCGACCAGACGACCGGGGTGTTCGCTCTGGTCGACGAGCGAGCGCACCACGGTGAGTCCGTGCCGCTGCACCGGCATGTGGACGACATGGAGTCGTTCTACGTGCTCGACGGCGAGATCACGTTTTTCATCGGCGACGAGCCCGGAGCTACTGCCGGTGCGGGAGATTTCGTTCACGTTCCCGGGGGAACCGTGCACGGTTTCCGCGTCGAGTCGGCGACGGCCCGCTACCTCATTCTCACGACGCCCCGTCACGGGGAGTTCTACAAGGCGATCACGCTGCCGTCAGGACCGGGGGGCTTGAAGCCGGGCACGTCGATCGACGGGGCACAGATCGGCAAGGCGGTCGACGAGTACGGCATTGAATACGTCGGGCCGCTGCCGGACGGTGGGTGAGAGCCGCGCGGAGCGCCGAGGTGACGTCGCGGACTACTCCACTTTCCAGTCGCCGGCGAGCAACCGCGGCACGAGGTCGTCGAGCATCCGCAGGGTCATGCCCCAGAGCACATGGCCTTCGACATCGATCCCCTCGACCTCGAGAGGCGTCGAGAAGTACGTCGATCTGAACGCGTGCAGCCCGCGGCGTGTGGGATCGCCGAGGAAGGCCACTGCCGGCGTCAGGAGGGTCGCGACCTCCGTCGGCTGTGGCATCCAGGGAAACCCGGGCGGAACGCGACCGAGGAAGGGGTGGACGCGGAAGCCCGTCTCCCTCGTCTCGACCGGTTCCAGTGTGGAGAGGACATCGACGTTCTCGGGCGGTAGCCCGACTTCCTCTTCGGCTTCACGCAATGCGGTTGCCAGGAAGTCGTGGTCGCCCGGCTCCGGTCGGCCACCGGGCAGCCCGATTTGGCCGCCGTGGATGCCGTGGTCGGTGCGGACGAGCAGCAGGATCCGGAGAATGCCGTCCGCATCCCGGAACACTGGTGCCAGAACGGCCGCGTCCTCGAACGTCGGCGTGGTCAGACCTCGGCCCGAAGCAGATCGGCGATCGTCTCACGCGTCCTGATCAGGCGCGCTGCTCCGCCGCGCACGAGCACCGCCGCTGGACGGGTAACACCGTTGTAGTTCGAGGCCATCGCGAGCGTGTACGCACCGGTGGCCGGGACGGCCAGGAGATCTCCACGCCTCGGCGTCGGCAACGCGACATCGTCGATGAGCACGTCTCCCGACTCGCAGTGCATTCCCGCGATGCTGACGTGCTCGCTCTCGGGCTCGTTCGCACGCCCACTCGAGATCGCCGTGTACACCGCCTCGTAGAGCTGCGGCCGCGGGTTGTCGGACATGCCTCCATCGACCGCCACCCATGTGCGCTCCGGTAGACGCTTGACCGCACCGACGCGGTACAACGTCACGCCCGCAGTGCCGACGAGCGAGCGGCCCGGCTCGAGCCAGACCTCCGGTATCGGCAACCCGGCCTCCGCGAAGGCCAGTTGCGCCGTCTCGACTGCGCTGGCAGCCAGAGTGGCCGCGTCGGGGGCGTGCTCGCCCGTGTTGTGGCGGATTCCGAATCCGCCACCGAGATCCGCGACCCTCGGCGGCCAGCCGAGCGCATCGCGACATGAAGCGGCAAAGGAGGCGAGCCGAACGATCGTCTCCGCCTGCGCGTCGAAATCGGCGAGTTGCGACCCGATGTGAACGTGGAGTCCGAGTACGTCGAGGCCGCGCGCGAGCGCGTCCTCGATCAACGCTCGTGCCTGGGCGGTGGGGAGACCGAACTTCGATCCGTGATGGCCGGTGCGGATCGCTTCGTGGGTATCGGCATCGACGCCGAGAGTCACCCGCACGAGAACGCGCTTGACCTCGGCCGCAGCGGCGAGCTCGGCCTCGTCTGGTGCATCGAGCACGACCGTTGCACCCCCGGCTCCCGCTTCAGCGAGAAGCGCTTCGTCCTTGTTGTTGCCGTGGACGATGATCTCCTCGCCCCGGAAGCCTGCTGCGCGCGCGAACGCCAGCTCCCCCGCTGAAGCCACATCGACCCCGAGCCCTTCCTCGCGGAACAGCGCCAGGACGGCCACGTTCGAGAACGCCTTCGTTCCAAACGCGACATGGCCGCCCGCAACGGCCGCCGTGAGCGACCGTGCGCGGGCGCGGAGCGTCTCCTCGCAATAGACGACGAGCGGCGTGCCGAACTCGGCCGCGAGATCCTCGGTCGTGCGTCCCCCCCGCGGGAGATAGGCGCCCGCGCTACCCGCCCGGTGCCGCAAAAGGCCCCGCCCCGCGGGGGGGCCCCCCCCCCACACGGGCG
>JAJAZN010000128.1 GCA_026785685.1 Thermoleophilia bacterium | reverse complement strand
GTTGTATTCAGAACCGCACTTTCGGCACCACGAGGCGAGACCGTCCGACGCCCCCTCCACGAGGCGGAACGCCTCCGCCAGAAGCAGACGGGAGCACCGAGCGCACCGACCCTGAGCGGCAGTCACGGCCTCGCCTATCGGCGGTCACGCGACACCTAACCGCGACGGGGACGATTCCTTCGCGAAGACCGACGCTAGGGATCGTGAGAGCCCTGTCAGAAAAAGAGGGCGTGGCCCATTCGTGGCCCAAACGTTTCGGAACGCACCCGTTTAGGCATGCGCTCCGAGACGCAGGGGAGCGGCTCTAGCCCTCTTGTTTAGCGGCTTCCGTCGGCGTCGGTAGTCGAGCGTCGTGGCCGTTGGGACGCTTTGCCATGCAGAAGGTCGAGAGTTCGAGTCTCTTCATCCGCTTCACGAAAGCCCCGGAAATGAGGAAATCGGAGCTTTTGTTGTGGTCGGATGGTTGCATCCGGTGCGCGATGCTCGGATATGTCAGCGACCGCGGGGATGCGCTGAGGATGCCGCGACTCCGATCACGTTGTGAGCTCAAGAGGCGGCTCTCGTTGGCAGATCGGCCTCTCCGGCAGCGGGAGTTCGGAGGGGCCGGCGCTTCTGGAGAGCGCCCGCTGCGCGAACGAGCCGAGACTAGGGTCGCGTCAGGGCGGTGAACCGCGTCAGCCCAGCGGACATCTCGTCTGTTGCGTAGCGCGATGATGGGTCACCGAGAACCTGACGGAGCCAGGTGCCGAGTGAAGTGAGTACCGAGCCCATCCTCACTCTATATCGGCACATCCGGCAATGGTTCCAATCCCCTCATCGGGTCACTACGCTGACCGAGCACATCCGAGTCGCCTCGGATCGCGCCGTACCCAGAACTGCCGAACTGCGGCTGCCAGCCCTCCAGGCAGAACGCGGGGTCGCCCGGAGGGCCAGAGAACGGGGTCCGCTTGATCCGCTACGCGTGTGACAGGCGTTCTCGTGGGTGGTGTCGCGTCGAGATGCTCACAACGTCTCCGTCGGGATATCCATAGGTTCGAGCGACGAAAGCTGTGCCGTCGTGAGTTCGGTCAGGACGGTCGCGTTCAGCCTGACGGACTGGCGCTGGATGCTCTCTTCGACCAGGTTCCGGACGAGGCGTGCGTTGCCGAAGCTCGAATCCCGCGCTTCCCACTTGCACTCGAGGAGACGCTGCGTTGCCTCGGAAGCCTCGGGGGTGAGCGTGTAGTCGCTGTCAGCCACCATCGTGACGAAGATTTGCATCAGCTCGGATGGTGTGAAGCTGGGGAACTCGATCGTGCGCGAGAAGCGGCTCGCGAGGCCGGGGTTCGTCGCGAGAAATCCGTTCATCTCCTCCGGATAGCCCGCGGCGATGACGACGAACCGGCCACGATCGTTCTCCATCCGGATCAGAAGCGTCTCGATCGCCTCACGACCGAAATCCTGATTGCTCGCTCCGCTGAGCGAGTACGCCTCGTCGATGAACAGGACACCACCGAGCGCACTGTCGACCACCGCGTTTGTCTTGATCGCTGTCTGGCCGATGTACCCACCCACGAGATCCTGGCGCGCCGTCTCCACGAGACGGCCGTGAGCGAGGAGACCAAGTGCAGCAAAAATCTCACCGATCAGCCGTGCGACGGTCGTCTTCCCCGTGCCGGGCGGGCCGTCGAAGACGAGGTGATGGTTCAAATTGGGTGTTCTGAGACCGTCCGCCTGTCGTTGCTGCTGCACACGGAGGAACGCGATCAATGCTCGTACTCGTTCCTTGACCGGGGCGAGGCCGATCAGCGCATCCAACTCGGCGAGGATCCGCTCGAGTCGCTGCGCATCGTCGAGAACGGGCGCGTCAGCGGTCGTGGCATCGGCTGCCACCTCGTCGGTTTCCTGGCCCTTACGACGGGTCGCTGCGGCGGCGAACCCTTCTGTGTCGTGCCCTTCCAGTCCAGTTGCCTCTCCCCTTTTTTGTGAACGGGGAGGCCGGAGAGGGCCGAACCCTTCCTTCGATTCGACCAGACCTTTGAGGATGCTGTCGAGCCGATCCCAGGTCTCATCGGTCTGGCCGATTCCCTTCCATCCGTACCAGAGGAGGAAGATGTTCTTGCCGTACTGGCGAGCGGCCTGAACGAGGCCGTCCCCGACGTCCTGCCAGTTGATCCCTCTCGCATCGAGCTGGAGAACCTCGCCGTCCTCGCCGCCGAGAAGGATCTCGGGATACGACGCCTGGCCACTCTTGACGACGAAGATCGTGAAGGTTCCGTACTCGCCGGGGAGCGAGGATGCCGACGGCTCGAGGAGGTCGAAGATGCCGTCGCTCATGTTCGAGCGGACAAGCTCATCTCCGGTCCTGGCCCGAAAGTGGTCTATGAGCTCGGAGGCCGAAAACGCCCGCCCGTGATCGAGGGCGCCGCCGGAGGCATACCCCGTCAAGGACAAGGATCTCCCATAACCGATGGATCGGCATCAGAGCGGCAGAACCTTAGGGAAGGGAAGGCCAACCGGCTAGGTATCTGCTCCAGGACACCCGCGTTCACTCTGGCGTGTCCGCTGTCAGCACACCCGGTGGAACAGATGAAGAACGACGAAGGGCCGCGGTTTCCCGCGGGCCTTCGCCCTGGCGCCTCGCCTCGAGGGGGGCTACGAGGCGGGGATCAGCACCTTGTTGATGACCTGGATGATGCCGTTCGACGCCATCACGTCGGTCTTCGTGACCTTGGTCGAACCGTTCAGGAAGACGTTGCCGCCGGCGACCTTGATCTTCACGGAGTTACCGGACATCGTCTTCACGGACTTGCCGTTCAGGGTGACGACCGTGCTCGCCGGCACCGCGCCCTTGACGACGTGGTAGAGGAGCACCTTCTTGAGCAGGGCCGGGTTCTTGCCGTGCGTCGCGAGCGTCGCCTTCGGCACCTTCGCGAACGCAGCGTCGGTGGGCGCGAACACCGTCCACTGTCCGCCGGACATGACGATTGGAAACCCTTCGTATCGATGACTGGATATGTCGAGCTAATGTCCACATATAGGGTCTGCGCGGGGAATCGGATCACACGCGTTGCGAACTCGTGCGTCTACGAGAGCGCGACTGCAACTGCGGCGGACGAGCAGCACACCTCGGCGATCAGCAGTGCCGCCGAGCCGCCGCCGTCTTCGACGGTGAAAACGGCGTACCCGCTGAGGGCGGCAACGAGGGCAGCTCTGAGGGCGCGGTGACTCGGCATCGCTCCAGGATCAATCGGCCGATCCAGCGCTGTTCGTCTCCCCCTTCGGGGGAGTCCGTCACGCCGGCAAAGGATGGTCTGCGAGCCGAGCGCGCAGCGGTGCGCCCTGCGGCGGAGCATGCAGAGGCCGTGCGGCGTCGCGCTGCTCTACCCGGGCGTTCCAGAGGTCGACCTGGAGCTGGTCGATCTCCTCGATCAGGACCGTGATCGCCTTCCCTGCCGCGCGAAGCTCCTCCCGATCGTCGGATGCGAGCCCAGCACCCCAGCCGCGAAGAATCTCGAGCCGTTGCTCGTCTAGCCGGTCGATCATCAGAGCAACCTACTGCACGACGGCTCCTGGTTCCATCCCCCTCGCAGTGAATCTCTCCGCTCTTTGGGACACGTTTCGTTCGGCCAGGTGGCCGGGCTAGGCTTCCGACGTGCCCGTGCCGTATCTCGACCGCTCTCGATCGCGCGCGGCCTTCGACGAGATCGCTCGCCATGTTGCGGGCGGCGAGTCGAGCTATGCGCGGCTCCGGGCTGGACAGGAGCTCGTGATCACGGAGGCGCGGGGCGCGACGATCCGCGACCTCGACGGGAACGAGTACCTCGACTACTGCATGGGGTACGGCGTCAACCTCTTCGGTCATGCACCCGCCTTCGTCTGGGAAGCGGTCGAGGAGACGATCGCGCGCGTCGGGTGGCACATCGCATTTCCGCACCGGCTTTCGGGCGAGGCCGCGAAGCTCGTGGCCGACCTCGTGCCGGGGATCGAGCAGCTCCGGTTCGCGAATTCGGGTACCGAGGCCACGCAGGCTGCCGTCCGCCTTGCGCGCGCTGCGACCGGGCGCGAGCTCGTGATCAAGTTCGAAGGGCACTATCACGGGTGGGCCGACCACCTTGCCGCCGGAATCGGCGCAGCCTCGGCTGCCCGTCCCGCGCGGCCCGATTCCCCGGGCATCCCGGTAGGCGTGATGGACTCGCTGTGGACCGTGGCCTGGAACAACGAGGAGGCCTTCGACGAGGCGATCGACGCTGCCGGGGATCGCCTCGCCGTGGTCATCTGCGAGGTCGTGCCCGGGTCGGGAGGCGTCCTCGAGCCGCGCCCCGGATACGCCCACCGTTATGCCCTCGGCCGCTGGTTCGTCTCGCTCGCCCACGGGCCGGCTGAAATCGAACAGACCCTCGACGCGGCCCGGGGTGCAGTCGAGGATGTCGCCGAATGAGCACGTCGATTCCTGTGATCGATCTCGAATCGCCGGATGTCGCGGAGGACTTCCGCCGCGCCTACGGCGACGTCGGCTTTGCCTATCTCGAGGGGCACGGGATCCCGCAGGATCTCGTCGACGCGGCATTTGCCGCCTCGGGCAGCTTCCATGTGTTGCCGTTGGAGCAGAAGCTCGCGTTGCAGGTGAACGCCCAGCACCGCGGCTACATGCCGTTCGCCGAGTCGAAGATCGTCTCGTCGTCGATTCAGAAGGCGACGAAGCCGAACCTGAGCGAGTCGCTGATGGTCATGCACGAGGTGGAGCTCGACGACCCGGCCCGACGAGACGACCCGCTCGCAGGTCCCAATCAGTGGCCGCCGATCCCGGGATTCAGGGCAGCGATCGGCGAGTACGAGCTGGCGCTCCAGGGACTTGCGCGACGGCTCGTACGCGTCTTCGAGGTGGCGCTCGGAGCCCATGCCGGGACACTCGCAAGGTCGTTCGAGCACCCGACCACGTTTCTCCGCTTGCTCCACTACCCGCCCCAGGATCCCACCGGGCCAGATGATGAGTTCGGCTCCAACCCGCACACCGACTACGGCTTCCTCACGATCCTCGCGCAGGATTCGAGCGGAGGCCTCCAGGTGCGCGCGCCCGACGGCACGACGTGGCTCGACGCTCCGCCGCGTCCGGGGGCGTTCGTCCTGAACGTCGGCGACATCGGCGAGCGATGGTCGAACGGGACGCTGCGCTCGACGCCGCATCGGGTGCTCAATCGGACGGGCCGCGACCGCTACTCGATCCCGTACTTTTTCGACCCGGCTGCGGCAGCCGTCGTCTCGCCGCTTCCCGCATGTGTCCCCACCCGCGAGGCGCCACGGTTTGAATCAGTCACCTACGGTGACTATCTCCTCGCCAAGCTGAACGCGAACCACTCGTACCGGCAGCCCGGGTTAGGCTGATCCGGCTCAGCGCCTTCGCCAGAGCCAGCGCGTTCCGAACGCGAAGACCACGGCGATCAGGAGCGCGGTCGCGGCGACTGACCACTGCTGTCTCAGGATGCTGAGCACGAAGACGGCGATGACGATGATCGTGTAGACGGCAAACCAGACGTGCGTGTGCCGGCGCTTTGCCCTTGCCGGGGTGCTCACGTTGCCTCCCTTTCGTCGATGAGGCCGATCAGCGCCGTTGCGATCTCATCCGGCGTCGGTGGGCAGCCGGGGATGCGCAGGTCGACCGGAAGCACGTCCTCCACGGAGCCGACGATCTCGGACGGATCGCCGAGGATGCCGCTGCCGACCGCGCAGTCTCCGAGCGCGACAACCCGGCGCGGTTCCGGCATCGCCGCCTAGGCCGTGAGGAGAGCGGCGTGCATGCGCGTCGTCACGGGGCCAGTGACGAGCAGGACATCGGCGTGACGGGGTGAGGCGACGATTCCGAGACCGTACCGGGCCATGTCGACGACGGGGCTCGAAACCAGTGTCAGCTCGTGCTCGCAACCGTTGCACGAGCCGCAGTCGACGTGCCGGATCGCGAGGGAACCGGTGCTTGCGGCGGCGGGGAGCGCGATCGAGCGCCGGAGGTTCCTGAGATCGCGGAGGAGCGTCAGCATCTACCGATCCACGCAGGCGTAGCAGAGCTCGAAGCTCTTGTTGATGAGGGGGAAATCGGGAAGCAGGTTGCCCGCTGCGGCATGTGCGACTGCGGGCCAGTTCGCGTACGAGCCGGTGCGCAGACGGACGCGGCCGACCCGATCGCCGTCACGCTCGACGATGCACGTGGTGGCGCCGCGCGGGCTCTCGACGCGTCCGACGCCGATCGAGGCGCCCTCCTCGGCGCGTACCGACGCCACCGGGCGCACGGGGCCGTCGAGCAAGCGGTCGAGGATGTCGAGGCAGGGAAGCAGCTCGAGCGCACGCTGTTCGAGTCGAGCCTGGACGTCCCCGGTCTGCCGCCGGAGCACCGCAACCTCGAAGTCGTCGTAGGCCAGGCGAGGACTCGTCGTTCGCAGGTCCTCGACGACACCGGCGGCACGAGCGGCAGTGCCGACCGTTCCGAGCGTGCTCGCCGTGGCAGCGTCGACGATGCCGATATCGGGCATGCGGTCGATGAACGAGCCGTTGAAGAGGAGCGCCTTCCAGGCCCTCGAGGATTCGGAGCGGATGCGGGCGAGCGTCTCCCGCGCGTCGCTGATGGCCGAAGCGTCCACGTCGAGAGTGCTGCCACCCACGGCGACGGAGCCAAACAGGAACCGGTGGCCGGTCAGCCGTTGATTCAACCGCCGGGCATCGTCGACCAGTGCTGCGAAGCGACTCGTGCCGGCCGCCAGCCCGACTCCCGCACAGATCGCACTGATGTCGTTGAGCGTGTTCCAGACCCGCTCGAGCTCGAGCAGGATGGTCCGGGAGCGGGCAAGCTCGGGCGGCGCGGCGAGGCCGAGCACCCCCTCGCACGCGTGCGCGTAGGCAACGGCGTTGCTCGCCCAGCACCCCGAGCAGGAGCGGGCAACAACGCCGAGCGCGTCGTTCAGCGCCAGCCCCTCTGCCGCTCGCTCGAGGCCGCGATGCTTGTAGAAGAGACGTGCGTCGACGTGGAGGATCAGGTCGCCGACGACGTGGAAGCGGAAGTGGCCGGACTCGATGACGCCTGCGTGGATCGGTCCGACCGCCACCTGGTAGGCGTCGTGCCCCTGCACCGGGGTTGCGAACTGCTCCAACGCGACATCGTGGTCGATGAGCGGGCGCAGAGGCTCGTGCCCGTCGAAGCCCACGCCGTAGAGGTCGTGCGCCTCGCGCTCGTCCCAGCCGGCGGCAGGACAGAGGTCGACGATCGTCGGTACCGAGTCGGGGGCGGCGGTCACGCTCTCGATTCGGAGATCCCCATCCTTCGACGAGAGGAGTGTCCGAACCATCCGGCCTTCGTCCTTGGTCGTCGCGTGGAGGCTCGCGAAGCGCCATCCGTCGGCGAGCGCGGCTGCAATTCCTTCACCGTAGGCGCTGCCGGAACCATGGTGGGTGTTCATCCGAGCCCCCGGATGAGGCCTTGCACGATGGCCGAGTCGGGCAGCCACAGAGCCGCGACGGTGAGGGCGAGAAGAAGCGGGACGACAACGATCGTCATCGTCGTGACGGCGCGCAGGCCGAGAGCGGGATGGCGATCCCGTCCGCGTGGCTTCCCGATCACGGTGTCGATGAGCGCATGGGCCAGACCGAGGAAGCCCAGTGCGAGCAGGATCGCGGCAGCGCCTGCTGCCCAGGGTCGACCCACCTGGAAGCCGCCTGCGACGATCAGCACCTCGCTGACGAAGAGCGGCGACGGAGGGAGACCCGCGAGCGCCCCTAGCGACACCCCGAGCGATACGCCGAGCGCGGGCTGCGTTGTGCCGATTCCGCCGACACCGTGACCCGAGGCGCGCGGCTCGTGCGCGAGCAGCGGTGTCGCGGCGTAGAACCCGAGCGCCTTGGCGAGTGCGTGGCCGACGACGTGGATCGCAACGCCGGCGAGGGCGAGCGTGCCCCCGAAGCCGACACCGAGAGCGATCACACCCATATGCTCGAGGCTCGAGTACGCGAGCAGCCGCTTCCATGCCTGCGACTGCCAGAGAAACGGGACTGCCACCGCGAGCGAGACGAGACCGAAGCCGACGAGCACTCCGCCGCTGGTGCGAACGCCGATCGTCGGAGCGAGCGCCTGTTGTGAACGCCAGGCGACGAGGAGGACCGCAGGGAGGAGCGCCGCCGAGAGGAGTGCCGAGACGGGCGCCGGTGCTTCGGAGTGAGCGTCGGGGAGCCAGTTGTGGACGGGGGCCCAGCCGATCTTTGCGGCGAGACCCGCGAGAAGGAGCACGTACGCGACGACCGCGACGTCGGGGTCGAGGGAGGCGTGGGGAAGAGTGCGCCACGTCAGCGTCTCGATCCCGCCACCTCCGGCGGCCGACTCGAGCATCAGGATCCCGAGCAACGCGACGCCGAGTCCGAGGGACGTGAGGATCAGGTACTTCCAGCCCGCCTCGAGCGCGCGAGCCCGTCCGCTGAAGCCGACGAGGAGGGCCGAGGCGGCGGTGGTCGCCTCGATCGCAAGCCAGGCCGCCCCGAGGTTTCCTGCGAGAGGCACTGCAAGGAGCACGGCCCAGAACGCGAAGAACGTTGCCCAGTAGATGCGATCGGCGCGGCCCGCCTGAAAGAGCGAGCCTCGACGCATCGAGAGGAATTGCGGCGAGACGAAAGCGCTTGCCACGCCGACGCACGCGATCACGCCGACGATGATCCCCCCGGCAGGATCGACCACGATCCAGCGACCGAGCACGCGGTGCGTCGGCTCGAGGAGGGCGACGGTCGCGAGCGTGAGCGCGGCGAGCGCGGTGAGAGCTGCCATCCCCGTCATGACCCGGGAGAGCAGGGCGCTGGGCGTAGCGGCAGCCGCGGCGACGCCGATGAGCGGGAGAACGAGCACGAGCGTGACGAGCCATTCCCTAGGAGTCACGAAGGCTCCTCAACGCAGCGGTGTCGCCGGCCCCGAACTCCGCGAAGATCCGCTCGTGGAAGACGCCGGCCACGAGTGCAACGAGGAGAAGGTCGACGGCGACGCCGATCTCGATTGCGAGCGATGGCTCGCCCGGCAGCGAGAGGGCTGCGAGCGCGAGGCCGTTCTCGACGAGCACGATCCCGAGCACCTGGAACAGCGTCGCCCGGCGCATGGCAGCCGTGACGAGCCCGAGAGCGACGAGCGACAGGGTCGCCTGCTCGGCCTCGTGCGTGTCGAGGCCGAACGGCGGAACGAGCCAGATCAGCGTCAACGCGAGCGTCACCGCGGCAGCAGCGCGAGCGAGGGGAGCGACGCCGACGGGTACGGGCCTCGTCTCTCGGGTACGACGGACGAGAAAGAGGAACAGCGCGGCGAGGACGACTCCGCGAACGCCAAGGGCCGTGGCCGCGACGACGTCATCGGCTGACGTGCCTTCGGTGAGGGCGGCGCCGGCGAGCACGAACGCCTGAGCGGTCACGAGTGCCACGGCGATCGAGCGCCGTCGCACGACGATGACGCCTATCGCGAGTGCAACGAGTGTCCAAGCGATGCCGCTCATGCGGTCTCCACGAGCCAGGTGACGATGCCGAGGAGTGCGACGGCCGCACCGACGCCGATCAGGCGGGGAACGAGGAGAATGCGCATCTTCGCGAGCACCGTCTCGGTGACGGCGAGCGCGATGCAGAGGAGGCCGAGCGATACGGGCAGCAGGGCGAGCTGCCACCATGTGCCGACGGGGTGGGGGAGGAACACCTGCGCCGCGAGCACGAGCACGACCCAGTGTCGCGCGGCGAGCGCCCACTGGAGATAGGCCTGGTCGCGTCCGGCGTACTCGAGCACCGGCCCCTCGTAGATCATTGTCAACTCGAGGTGCGTGTCCGGATTGTCCACGGGTTGACGACCCGTCTCGGCCACGATGACGAGCGCGAACGCGACTCCACCGAGGGCCAGTGCCGGGGTCGTCCACAGGTGCCCGCCGGCCGTTCCCGCTATTACTCCGCTGAGGTCGGTCGTCCCGGCGACGAGTGCTGCGACGGCCAGGGAGAGAACGAGCGCTGCCTCGACAAAGACTGACAGGGTGAGGTCGCGGCTCGCTCCCTGCAACGCAAATCCGTTGGAGGTGTCCCAGGCCGCGATGCAGACCGCGAGTCGCGAGAGCGCGAGCAAACCGGCGAGCACGAGGGCGTCCTGGCCGACTCCGAGCCGAGGCGCGCCGGTGGCGATCGGGACGAGCAGGATTGCGGCACCCATCGCCGCCGCCACGATCACGGGTGCGAGGCGATAGACGAACGTCGTGCCCTCCACATCGACGCCACTCTTTCCCCAGAGTCGGCGCAGCTCGCGGTAGGGCTGGAGCGGACCTGCCCCACGGCGTCCCTGGAGTCGAGCCTTCGCCTGCTGAGTGACGCCGATCAGGAGCGGCGAGAGCGCGAGACCGCCGGCGATCTGTGTGACGGCCACGGACGCGGACTGCGAGGTCATCCGATCGCCCCGACTCGCACGGCGACGAGAAGCACGACGACGAGGGCGATCAGGTAGCCGACGTACGTGCCGAGCCGACCGCTCTGCAAGCGGCGTGCCCAGGAAGCTGCCACAAGCGCACCGGCGCTGACGGGGCGATACAGGTGCACGTCGATCAGGTGCGGAACCCGGCCCTCGTACGAGACGTGCTGCACGACGCCGCCGAGCGTTGTCGTCTCGATCTCCCGCTCGGGCCGGAGCACTGCTTCGAGTACGAGCCGCAGCGGCTTGGTGAACCCGGCGCTGCTCCAGAGGAGTGGTGACTCGACACGTTGCCCGCAGGCCCAACTCGGGCTCGGCGCCGCGCGACGGCTTCCGCGTGCGATCCAGAGCAGCGCTCCGAGGCCGCCGACGACGACGAGCAGGCCGACCGTCGGCAGAGTGCCGGTGCCGGGAAGGTCGAGCCCGGGACGGGAGGGCACGTCCCCGGTCAGGGGCCAGGGCGCGAGGCCGACGAGCAGCGGGAACAGCAGTCCCGGGATGGTTCCGAGCACGAAGCATGCTCCGGCGAGTGCGACGAGTGCGCCCCGCATTGCAGGCGGTGGTTCGACCGCGTCTGCGACCCCGGTCCTGCGGGTCGGCCCGAGCAGCACGAGACCGATCACCTTGACGAAGCACAGCACGGCGAGCGCCATCGTGCCGGCGAGCGCAGCGAGGGCCACGGCGCCGAGCGCGCCGTCCCAGACCCCCGCGTACGCAGGTACGTGGAGGAGCGCCTGGAGGGTCAGCCACTCGGAGGTGAATCCGTTCAGGAGTGGCATCCCGGCAATCGCGAGACAGCCGATGAGAAACGCGCCGCCACTCCAGGGCATCCGGCGAAGCAACCCGCCGAGGCGATCCAGCTCGAGGCCGCCCGTCGCGCGCTCGAACGTCCCTGCGCCGAGAAACAGAAGCGCCTTGAACACTGAGTGGTTGACCGTGTGCAGCAGGGCCGCGCCGAGCGCGAAGGCGGCCCAGGCGTCGGCTCCGTGCTGCCGAAGGAGAAGACAGGCGCCGAGCCCCAGCGCGACGATGCCGAGGTGCTCGACCGTCGAGTACGCGAGGAGCCGCTTGAGGTCGTTCTGGAACAGCGCGTAGGTGATGCCACCGAGCGCAGAGAGGCCGCCGAGGATTAGCACCGTTGCGCCGATCCAGGAAGGTGCTGTGCCAATCCAATCGACGAGAACGCGCACCAGGCCGTACGCGGCGACAGCGACCATCACACCGCTCATCAGCGCCGAGATCGGGGCAGGGGCGATGGGGTGGGCGCGGGGGAGCCAGACGTGCATCGGCATCAGTCCAGCCTTCGTCCCGAAGCCGATGATCGCAGCGACTGCGATCACCGCCTGCACGCTCGATCCCTCGGAGAGCGCGGTCGAGTTGCCGATCGCTCCCTCGTGCGCGAGGAGCAGGAGGGCGATCCAGGTTCCCGCGCCACCGAGGTGGGTGATCGCGACGTACGTGAACACGGTTCGGCGCGCCGACTCGGTTGCTGGTCCCGCGAGGATGATCGCTGCAGGGACGAGCGTCATCAGCTCCCACAAGAAGAGGAACGAGAGCGCGTCGCGGGCGCAGAGAACACCGATCAGGGAGAGCAGGAACGCAGCGGTGAGGACGCCGGTGAGCCTGCCGCGTCTCGTCTTCGCAACGTACGACGAGGCGAACACGAGGGCCGGACACGCGACGAGTGCGAGTGTCAGGAGGAAGACGCCGGTGAGGCCGTCGATCCCGGCATGAGGCGTCAGCTCGCTCGTGAACGAGGCGCCCCACGTTTCACCCGAGACGAGCGCGGAGAGCCCGGCTGCTCCCAGCGCGAGTGCGCCGACTGTCTGGGTGATGAACCCCGCTGCGAGGCTGTCGGCGTGCAGGCACAGAAGACCCCCGACCGCGATCCCGAGCAACCCGCTGATCACGAGAACGGTCACTCTGCGGCGAGTTCCTCGAGCAACTCCTGCTGCTCGGCGAGCGATCGGGCGATCAACTCGCGGCCGAGATCGAGCAACCCGAAGACACGAGGGTCGGCTGCACGGTAGAAGACGCTCGTTCCCTCGCGACGCGATTCGACGAGACCGATTCTTCGCAGGGCCGCAAGGTGCTGGGATGTTCCCCCCGAGTCGAGGTCGAGGGCCTCCTGGAGCGCACCCACTGCGTGCTCACCCTCACGGAGGAGCTCGAGGATCCGCACGCGGGCAGGGTGTCCGAGTGTGCGAAACATGCTGGCCTTGGTGACGTAGAGGGGGGTCGCCTCGAACGGCATAGTCTCAATCTTAGAAGATTTGAAGATAATGTGCTCGACCGAGCGTGTAGACGGAGGTGGCCATGCGATAGGCTCGCCGGAATGACTCTCTCAGCGCTCGTTCTCGCATTCAGCGCGGCCAACGGCAAGCACTGAGGCGAACGTGGCCCAGAGCAAGGCAGCGACCGTTGCCCAGTATCTGAGAGAGCTACCGCCTGAGCGGGCGGTCGTCGTTTCGGTGGTGCGCGATCTCGTCAACGAACATCTCCCGGCCGGCTTCGACGAGACGATGCGCTGGGGGATGATCAGCTGGGAGATACCGCTCGAGCGGTAC
>JAJAZN010000127.1 GCA_026785685.1 Thermoleophilia bacterium | reverse complement strand
GACGGCACCGCCACATACCAGCTCGCGACGGTCGTCGATGATCTCGACCTCGGAATCACGCACGTCATTCGGGGATCGGATCATCGGCCCAACGAGGACGTGCACCAGCGCATCGCACGGGCCCTCGGCGCAGAGTTGCCGGAAGTGATTCACCATGGGCTGCTGCTCGGCGACGACGGGAAGAAGCTCTCCAAGCGTGCGGCGCACGCCTCGGTCGGTGATCTGCGGGATGAGGGCTTTCCTGCGACGGCCGTTCGCGCCTATCTCGACGAACTGGGGCTGCCGCGTCACGATGTCCACCTCGATGTTCCGCGGATCCATCGGCTCGCGATCGACGCGATCGCGGCCATGAGCGACGACGATCTGGCAGCTGCGGCCGGCGCTCCCGTCGACCTTGCGCGCGCGCTTCGTGGCGCCCGAACGCTCGTGGAGGCCCGGGAGATCACGCAACAGATCCTCGAGCCCACAGCGGTCTCGCTCGGCGACGAGGCACGGCTGACGATCGAGCGATTCATCGAGCTTCGCGAAAGCGGCGCCGAACGGCTCGACGAGGCCGATGCCCGTGCGATCGTGCGGGAGCTGAAGGCTGTTGGCGGGAATCTGAAGCTGCTCCGGCGCGGCCTCACGGGTGCCGAGCGCGGCCCGGAGCTCTGGACCGTTGTCGCGGCCGTGCCTCGTGACGAGGCACTTCTGCGTGCTGCCGCCGCTATAACACCGCGATGACCGTGCGCCTCTACGACACCGCGACGAGATCGGTCGTCGACCTTCCGCCTGCTCCGGCGCAGGTCGGTATGTATGTCTGCGGTCCCACCGTCTACCAGCGGGCCCATATCGGCAATGCTGTGCCGTTCGTCATCTTCGCCTGGCTGCGCAACTGGCTGCGCGAGCGCGGGTACGACGTCACCTACGTCCACAACATCACGGACATCAACGACAAGATCTACGAGGTCGCACCCGGCGCGAGCGCGGAGCGGGCGCGGGCGGCTACCGGGTGGTATCTGGAGGACACGGCGTCGTTTCGGCTCGAGATGCCCGACGAGCAACCGCTCGCGACCGAGACGATCCCGGAAATCGTGGCGCTGATCGAGGAGCTCGTCGCTTCGTGCCACGCCTATGCGTCCGGCGGCGACGTGTACTTCCGGGTCTCGAGCTTCGAGACGTACGGGGCTCTCTCCGGTCAGAGGCCCGACCAGGTGGAGGAGCAGGAGCCAAGCGCACTCAAGGAGGATCCCCGCGATTTCGCGCTCTGGAAGGCGACAAAGGAGGGCGAGGACACCTTCTGGGAGTCGCCCTGGGGCCTCGGCCGCCCCGGCTGGCACATCGAATGCTCGGCGATGGCCGAGAAGACGCTGGGGCCGGAGTTCCTGATCCACGGCGGAGGTCTCGACCTCGTCTTTCCTCACCACGAGAACGAACGCGCCCAGTCGCTCGCGGTCGGCCGGCCGTTCGCGAAGATCTGGATGCACAACGGCCTGCTGCGGTTCGTCGGCGAGAAGATGTCGAAGTCGGTCGGCAACGTCGCGACGATCCAGGAGGTGATCGCGGAGTGGGGGCGGGAGGCGGCGCTGCTCTTCCTGATGACCGGGCACTGGCACAAGCCGCTCGAGTTCTCGCACGAGGCGATGACCGCTGCGAGCGTGCAGGTCGAGAGCCTGCGCAACGCTCTCCGTGGCGAGACGAGGTCGAAAGGTGACTGGAACGCCTTCGCCACGGTTCTCGACGATGACTTCAACACACCGGCTGCCCTCGCGATCCTTCACCGCTGGGCTCGCGAAGGCGCCCTCGTCGAGCTTCAGCGCGGGCTTGCGATCTTCGGTCTCGGCGAACTGGGAGACATCGTCGAAGCCCCGGCTGAAGTGGCGGCGCTGGCGCAGGCGCGCGTCGAGGCCCGCGCAGCCCGGGACTTCGCCGAGGCGGATCGTCTGCGGGACGAGATCACACGTACCGGCTGGGAAGTACGTGACGTGCCCGACGGCTTCGAGCTCGTGCCCGGCTCGTGACACGCGAGCTCATCTTCGGGCGAAACGCGGTGCGGGAGGCTGTCCGCGGACGGCGTGAGGTGCTCGGGCTCTGGGTCTCCGAGCGGGCCGCCGAGTCGCTCGACTGGCTCGGGGAGGGGCCTCACGCACGCGTCGTCAAGGAGCGCGAGCTGACCGAGGCAGCGGAGAGCCCTGACCACCAGGGTGTCGTCGCCTGGGCCAGCCCAAACCCCTACGCCGACCCCTGGGCGCTCGCGGCCGAGGACACGCCGCTCCTTGCCTGTCTCGATCAGGTCACCGATCCGAGGAATTTCGGCGCCGTGATCCGATCCGCCGCAGGAGCTGGGGCGACCGGAGTAATCGTTCCCGCACACGGCTCGGTTCAGGTGACACCGGCGGTATGCCGGTCATCGGCGGGGATGGTGGAGCATCTCCCGGTCGCCGTCGTGCCGAACCTGGCGCGGTACCTCGCCGAGATCAAGCGGGACGATCTCTGGTCGTATGCGGCGACCGCGGATGCGCAGCAGACGATGTGGCAGGCAGACCTCACCGGCGGCGTTGCGCTCGTGTTCGGGGCCGAGGGGAAGGGTGTGAGGCCGCTCGTGCGCAAGACCTGCGATGCCACCGTGTCGATCCCGCTCGCCGTCGGCGTCGAATCGCTCAATGTCAGCGTCGCAGCGGCGGTGCTGCTGTACGAGGTGCGGCGGCAGCGGTCGGTGCGTCCGGGTCCGG
>JAJAZN010000126.1 GCA_026785685.1 Thermoleophilia bacterium | reverse complement strand
TTGCCCATGAAGTCGTCGAACTGGGTCTCCCAGGCTGCGCCGTCACCGGCGGCATGGCGGCCGAACTCCTCCACGTTCCCCTCGAGCGAGCCCGTGATGAATGCCGCAGACCTGTCAGGGAACGCGGTTCCGGTCGGCAGGTCGGTGTTGATGTAGGTGACGCCGCGGCGATCCAGCTCGTCCTTCAGCTCCGCGTACGCGGTCGAGCCGGTGAAGAGCGGATGCCACGACGCGAGCACCTCATGGGTGAACCCCGGGAGCGTGAGATCGTGGGCTGTCCGGATGCAACCGCCGGCAACGTCGTTGCGCTCGAGGACACAGACGCTCCAGCCGTCACGGGCGAGAAGGGCAGCGCCAACGAGCGAGTTGATCCCCGAGCCGACGAATATCGCATCGAAGGAGGCCATCGCGGCGATGCTACAGAATCACCTCTTTCTTGACATGTCAGTGGTCTGTGTGCGACCAATAGGGGCATGCTCTTACGAGAAGTCGAGTACGCGCGTCCGGCCACCGTCGAGGAGGCAATCACTCTCCTCTCCGAGCACGATGGGGCTCGTGCCCTCGCAGGGGGTCAGACGCTCGTCAACGTGATGAAGGCCCGGGCCGCCTCGCCCGATGTGCTCGTCGACCTCGCGGATCTCACCGAGCTCCGCACGATCTCGTTCTCCGCCGACCAGAGTGCGCTCGAGATCGGTGCCATGGTCACCAACACGATGGTGATCTCCTCCTCCGAGGTCGAGGTGGCCCGTCCCATCCTCGCCGAGGTCGCTGCGACGATCGCCGACGTCCAGATCCGCAATCGCGGCACCGTGGGAGGAAACGTTTGCGTCAACGATCCCACGAACCACTATCCGCCGCTCCTCGCAGCACTCGGAGCGACGTTCACGATCCGGAGCACGTCTGGGGAGCGCACCGCCTCGGCCGAGGAGTTCTTCGTCGGCGTCTACGTGACGGCTGTCTCGGAGGGCGAGCTCCTGACGAAGATCTCCGTGCCGACCCGGAAGCCGGGAACCGGCGACGCGATGGCCGGTATCACGCTCGGCGCGCATGGCACGTACGTCGCGAGTGCAGTTGCCACGGTCTCGTCCGAAGGCGTGCGCGTTGCGCTCGGCTGCGTCTCGTCCGTCCCCGTCCGCGCGATGGTCATGGAGGAGCGACTCGCGGGCGGCGATCTCTCGGAGGCTGCCGTTCGCGCAGCAGCGGAGGGTCTCGCTGCGAGCCTCGATCCGCCGTCCGACGTCCACGCAAACGCCGAGTACCGCGGCCATCTCGCCGAGGTCTCTGCCGTACGCGCCGTTCTGCAAGCCGCCGAGAGAGCGAAGGGATAGCCGTGTCCACAACCTCAACGACCAGAACGATCTCCGTGGAGATCAACGGGACGAGCTATGAACGAGACGTCCCTGCGTCACTGCTGCTCGTGCACTTTCTCCGAGACGACCTCGACCTGACCGGGACGCATGTCGGATGCGACACCGGGAGTTGCGGTGCCTGCACTGTGCAACTCGGTGACGAGGCGATCAAGAGCTGTTGCATGCTCGCAGTCCAGGCCGATGGCGCATCGATCACGACGGTCGAGGGCCTCGCAAGCGATGAGGGTGAGTTGACGCCACTGCAGCAGTCGTTCCACGAGTACCACGCGCTCCAGTGCGGCTACTGCACGCCCGGGATGCTGATGAGTGCCACCGCGCTGCTCGAGAAGAATCCGCGCCCGAGCGAGCACGAGGTGAAGGTCGCGCTGCAGGGGAACATTTGCCGATGCACGGGCTACTGGAACATCATCGAGGCGGTCGTAGCCGTGGGCGAGAAGGGGACACGATGACGGCAATCGAGACAGAAGCGGGCACCCTGCAGAAGGGCTCTGCCGTTGGGCAGAGCGTGCCCCGCAAGGAGGACGGCCGCCTCGTCCAGGGGCAGGGCGTCTTCTTCGACGACGTCAAGCGAAAGGACATGGGGTACCTCCACTTCGTCCGCTCCCCGTACGCGCATGCCACGATCGAGTCGATCGACGTCTCGGCGGCACTCGAGATGCCGGGCGTGTACGGCACGCTGACCGGCGACGAGGTAGCGATTCTCACCGACCCGTTCTTCCAGATCGCGGCTCCTCCCGGCGGGCACGTGAAGGACTACGCACTCGCCGTCGGCAAGGTGCGCTACCTCGGGGAGCCGGTCGTCGCGGTCGTCGCGGAGACACGCGAGCTCGCGCGAACCGCCGCGGAGTACGTGATGGTGGAGTACGAGCCCCTCGACGTGCTCGTCGACGCCCGCGCTGCTCTCGCCGACGGTGCGCCGGTGCTGCACGAGGAGTGCGGCGGGAATCTCTCCTACTCCGGCGTCTGGGAGTGGGGCGATGTCGACGCTGCGTTCGCCGAGGCTGATCACGTCGTCTCGATCGGTGAGTTGCACTTCGACCGCTTCAACTCCACACCGCTCGAGTGCGGCGGAGCGCTCGTCGAGTACAACCGCGGCACCGGACAATGGACGATGTACACGAACAACCAGTTCCCCGGTTTCGCGGCAATCATGATGGGGCCTGCGATGCGGGTGGGACTCGACAAGCTGCGCATCGTCACCCAGGACATCGGCGGCGGCTTCGGCAACAAGATCACCTCGCACCCGCAGCTCGTCGTCTGCTGCCTGCTCGCGCGGAAGCTCAAGCGTGCGATTCAGTGGACCGAGTGGCGCACGGAGTTCCATCAGTCGATGTCGCACGGGAACGAGCGCTGGTTCGAGAACACCGAGGTCGCAGTCAAGGCCGACGGCACGCTGCTCGGCTTCAGGACGAAGGCGATCGACGACGCAGGCGCGTATCTCCGGTACGAGCCGCTCGGCGGTGTGATCTGGTCGCAGGTTGCTGCCGGGATGTACAAGTGGCGCAACATCTGGCTCGAGTTCACTCAGGCGATGACGAACAAGGCG
Source organism: Thermoleophilia bacterium (assembly GCA_026785685.1). Taxonomy (GTDB): domain Bacteria; phylum Actinomycetota; class Thermoleophilia; order Gaiellales; family Gaiellaceae; genus Gaiella. The sequence goes on along the minus strand of JAJAZN010000126.1, from coordinate 18,061 downwards.
CCCGTCTCGCCGAACCGCGGCTACTCGCGCATGCAGCAGCTCTGGTTCACCGAGCGCGTGATCGACATCGTCGCGCAGACGCTCGATTTCGACGCCGTCGAGATCCGTCGGCTGAACTTCGTCCAGCCCGAGGACATGGCGTACGAGACGCCGAACGGCTGCGTCTACGACTCCGGCGACTATCCGCGGGCGATGGACATGGCCCTCGAGCTGATCGGTGCCTCCGACATCGAGACGCGGCGGGCGGAGGCAGCGTCTCGTGGCAAGCTCCTCGGGCTCGGCATCGGCTCGACCCTCGACTCCGGGACGAACAACTTCGGGCAGTCGCAGCTGATCAATCCCGAGCTGCAGTTCTCGGGAAACAACGAGGTCGCGACCGTGAAGCTCGACATCTTCGGTGAGGTCGTCGTCACGCTCGGCACGACACCGCAGGGGCAGGGACACGAGACGACGGCCGCGCAGGTCGTCGCCGACATCCTCCACTGCGATGTCGACGTCGTGAACGTCCGCGTGGGCCACGATAGTTACTGGAACTCACATGCTGGCTTCTCCGGCACGTACGCGAGCCAGTTCGCCGTCACCGGGCTCAGCGCGGTCAAGGGTGCCGCGGACATGCTCGCAGGCCAGATGGTGAAGCTCGCTTCGATGGTCTTCCAATGCCCGGAGGAGGCGATCGAGCTCGCGGACGGCTTCGCGCGGATCAAGGACAACCACGAGGCTGCACTCCCGTTCATGGCGCTCGGCGCGATCCCGAACGCCAACAACGCGGGATTCCCCGACGATCCACCGACGATGAACTGCCGCTATGTCTACCGGCCGCCGTTCGACGTGCCCGACAAGGAGCGGAAGTTCGGCAACCTGACGCTGACCTACGCGACGCAGATCCACGCGTGCGTCGTCGAGATCGACCCCGAGACGGGTGTCACGGAGGTCGTCGACTATGCCGCCGTTGACGACTGCGGCGTGAGAATCAACCCGCAGATCGTCGAGGGTCAGGTGATGGGCGCTACCGCGCACGCGATCGGTGCGGCCCTCTGGGAGTCGTTCGTCTACGATGAGGACGGCAACCTGCTGACGCCGAACTTCTACGACTATCACGTGCCCCACGCGCTCGACATGCCCCCGCTCAAGACGGGCGCATTCGAGTCGCCCTCACCCTTCACCCCCCTCGGCACCAAGGGCATGGGGGAGGGCGGTGGCGGCGGAATCCACTGCATCTGCTCGGGCATCCAGGATGCGCTCCGGGCGGCCGGCGGCGCGATCGTGACCGACAGCCACAATCCCTACCACCGCGTCTGGGAGATGCTCAGCCATCCCGAGCGGTCGAGAGAGACAATCGAGGTGACGTCCAGGTGAACGTGAATGGAACCAAGGAGCTCGAGGCATCGCGGGAGGTGGTCTGGAGCGTGATCAACGACCCGGCCCAGATGGCCGGGTTGATGCCCGGCGTGGAAGGCTTCGAGATCAAGGACGAGCGCCACTGGCAGGCGAAGGTGAAGGTGCCGCTCGGGCTCGGCGGGCTGAAGATGACGATCGACTTCGAGAAGCTCGAGGAGCGCCCGCCCGAGTTCGCGTCGATGAACGCGAAGGGCAAGGGTGTCGGCGCGCTGATGAACATGACGACCTCCTTCGCGCTCTCGGGCGAGGGCGACCACACCTCGATGGCGTGGGCGGCGGACGTCAAGATTGCCGGGCCGGTCGGCTCGATGGGGCAGCGCGTCTTGCAGCCGATCATCAATCAGCAGGTCGAGAACGTTCTGACTGCGCTCGAGGTGAAGGTGGCAGAGGCGAGGGCTGCGGCCGAGGCGACGTGATCTGTGACATGTCACCAGGTGGAACATGCTAGCTTCCCGTGACATGTTACGAACGACTGGACAGGGAGGCTGACAATGGCGGTTCCGTTCCGCATCGGTGTGATGCAGCTCACGATGGAGCCGCTCGACGAGATGCTCGCGTCGGCTCGGGCGATGGACGAGGCCGGCATGGACACCGTCTGGCTGGCGGAGGCCTACCCGTGGTGGCGCAAGCACCAGATGGAGGCGCGGGGCTCGACCGTCGTCTCCGCGCTGATGGCTCGCGAGACGAAGAACCTGACGATCGCGTGGGGCATCATCTCGCCGTACACGCGCCATCCGGTGCAGGTCGCGATGGATGCCCGCGTCGTCCAGGAGGCCGCAGGGCCTGGTCGCTTCATCGTCGGCTTCGGCACGTCCAAGATCTTCCTCAACAACACGAAGCAGGGTGGGCCACCGAAGGTCACGAAGCCTCTCGCGCACATGCGTGACTCGGTCGAGATCGTGCGCGGGATCCTCGGTGGCGAGCGGTTCGAGTACGACGGCAAGGTCTTCTCCGCCGACATTCCAGCTCTCTCCGACGAGGCACATGCGCCTCGCTGGGACGTCCCCGTTTACGTCGCGGGGACTGCTCCTCTGATGCAGCAGATCGGTGGCGAGATCGGTGACGGTCTCCTGACGCCCTCGATCACGACACCGGAGTACGTCCGCTACACCGCGGGCAACATCCGCGAAGGAGCGGCGAAGTCGGGCCGCGACCCCGGCGACGTCGATCTCGGCTGCACGATCCTCGCCTCCATTCATGCGACCGATCGCGCGACCGGCCGGGATGGCGCCCGCGAGATCGGCGGCATGTACCTCGCGAACAAGGTGCAGAACATCCAGGGCTCTGCAGACGTGCTGCTCGAGTCGGCGGGCATCGATCAGGAAGAGATCATCCCCGTTGCGGAGGCGATGGAGCGCGGTGGCCGCCTGGCAGCGAAGGCAATGGTGACCGACTCGCTGCTCGACAAGTGCAAGCCGATCGCAGGCACGCCGAGCGACTGCATCGAGGCGATCGAGGAGTACCGCGACGCCGGGTGCAACCACATCATGCTCGAGCTCTGGGGCGAGGACCGACTCGAGCAGATCCGTCTGTTCGGCGAGAAGGTGCTCCCGCACTTCCGGGACGTGTGAAGTGAGCGCGGCCTCCGTCTCTGTCGACCGTGAACGGCTCGTCGAGACTGCGGGCCGGATGATCGACGTCCACAGCTTCACCGGTGATGAGCAGGGCATGGGGGAGCTGATGGTCGAGCTGTATGGCGTTCTCGGTCTGCAGGTGCAGTGGCAGCAAGTCGAGGAAAACCGGGCGAACGCGCTCGGCATCTGGAACGGCTCGGGTGGTGGCACGTCGCTCATGTTCAACGGGCACATGGACACGTCGTACTCCGGGCGTGAGGAGTGGCTTCGGGATGTCCCCGGCTTCCAGCCGCACCACTTCGTCGAGGACGGCCGGCTCTACGGCCTCGGGATCTCGAACATGAAAGGCGCGCTTGCCTGTTACGTCGAGGCGTTGCATGCCCTTCAGGACGCCGGCGTGCGCCCCAGAGGCGATGTACTCATCGCTGCGGTCTGCGGCGAGATCGAGAAGACGCAGTACGGCGATGCGACGGGCGCCCAGTACCGGGGGTACGCGGCGGGATCTCGCTACCTCGTCTCGCACGGCGGCGTCGCGGACATGTGCCTACTCGGCGAGCCCACCGAGGGCAAGGTCGTGCTGGGACACTTCGGCGCCCTGTGGCTCCGCGTCCGGGTGCACGGCAACTTCATCCACACGGCGTTCTCCGAGGGCAAACGTGATCAGAACGCGATCCTACGCATGCACGACGTGCTTGCAGCCGTGAAGGAGTGGATCCCCACGTGGGAGGACGATCCGGCGAACGGGTACCGCGGCGCGAAGGCGATCGTCAACGTCGGCGCAATCGACGGGGGCTTCGGTTGGCGGGTCTCCCGTACGCCGCATCACGCCGATCTGTTCCTCGACGTGCGAGTTCCGCCAACGAAGGAGATGGGCGTAGCGCGCCGCGAGGTGCTCGACATGGTGCGAGGCCTCGCCGGGCGCTTCCCGGAGTACGGTATCGAGGGCCAGGTCTACGTGACGGCGCCCGGTGCGGAGATCGACGAGGGCCACGAGCTTGTCGCTGCGATCGACGCCTGCCATGAGGAGGTCTTCGGCGAGGTGCCCGAGCGTGACGTCACGCGCTGGTTCTCGGATGCCTCGGCGCTCACGCGCTACGGGATCCCAACCGTGAACTACGGCACGTCGACCGGCCTGATGGACGTCGAAAAGGGCGAGAACCTCGAGATCGACGGTCTGGTGAAGACGGCGGAAACGTACGCGCGGATCGCGATGCGTGTCTGCGGCGTCGCATGACGCCCGTGTGTTGGTTCACCACAAACCCCTGAGCGAGAGGACGGAGAACACGTGAAGCTGGTGACGTTCGGTGAGGGCAGCGCCCGGGTGGGAGTGCTTGACGGCGAGGAGATCGCCGTCCTCGACGCCCCGACGATGCGGGAGTACTACGAGCGTGGCGGCGCCGAGGAGACCGGCGAGCGCGTGCCTCTCGCCGAGACGCGGTTGCGTGCGCCGATCATTCCGAAGAAGTTCTTCCACACCGCCGGCAATTTCCGCGAGCACAAGACCGAGTCGGAGAACGTCAACTGGTCACACGACATCGCTCCGTGGATCAACTTCTTCCAGAACGTCGACGCGATCGTCGGTCCCGACGAGCCCGTGATCTACCCGGAACATCTCACCGAGGAGCTCGACTACGAGCTCGAGCTGGCAGTCGTGCTGAAGAAGTCGGGCAAGTGGTTCACGCCCGAGGAGGCTGTGGACTACATCGGTGGCTACGTCATCTTCAACGACCTCACCGCCCGCGACATCCAACGCGGTGAGATGCGCTCGGGCGTCTTCTCGTTCTGCAAGGCGATCGACACGTTCTGCCCGCTCGGCCCCTGGATCGTCACGCCCGACGAGGTGCCCGATCCTCGCGATCTCCGCATGGAGCTCCGCGTCAACGGCGAGGTCCGCCAGGAGTCGCATTCCGGGAACATGTCGGTGACGATCCCGGAGATCCTCTCGAACTTCTCGGGGCTCGGGTACTCGGCCGGCGACGTCCTCTCGACCGGCACCGTTGCGGGTGTGGCCGGCTTCAAGTCACCGGAGGAGCGGGCGTTGCTCTACCTCAAGCCTGGCGACGTCGTCGAGGCCGAGATCGAGCGCATCGGCGTCTTGCGCAACCCGATCGTCTCCTGGCAGGAGGGCCACGGCACGCCGCCGCTCCCGCGCGTCCGTCCATGGGGTGAAGGAGTCTGACCGTGCGCTGGCCGCGCGACGATGCGAAGCTCGACCGCGTTCGCTCGCTCATGCGCGATCGCGGCCTCGACGCGCTCGTCGTGCGTGCGCCAGACAACGTTCTCTACCTGACGAACTTCTGGGGGATGAAGGGGTACGACGCCGTCGTCTTTCCCGTCGTGGGAGACCCGGTGCTCATCTGCCTGGAGCCGTCGCAGGCGGATGCCGCGCACATGGCCTGGACGAGCGAGCTCCGGTTCTTCGCCGGCTACGACGAGCGCGATCCACGGCCTCCATCGCTGCGGGCCCTCGAGATCGCTGCGGCGCTCGCGGAGGAGTACGAGGCGGTCGGGATCGAGCTCTCTCTCGGGACGCAGGCCGCCGACCGGATGGTGGGCGAGCCGACGACGTTCCCGAAGGCCTGGTTCGACGCGTTCCCGCATGCGCAGGACGCAACGCCGCTCCTCAGCGAGGCTCGGATGCTGAAGACCCCACAGGAGATCGAGCGAATGCGGCTTGCGAACGACATCGCGGCGGCCGCCATGGAGCACGTGCAGGGAGTGCTACGACCCGGGATGACCGAGGCGCAGGCGGCGGCGGAGTGGCTCTCGTTCGTTCACGGGGAAGGCACCGGTTGGGGCGGAAAGGTCGACCTCGCGCTCGGCTTCTCGCTCGTCTGGTCGGGCGACGGGATCCGGACCTTCACCGCCACGGCCGACCGGCAGGTCGTCGAGGGCGAGCCGACACTCTTCGAGATCTGGGTCTGCGCGGATGGCTACTGGTGCGATCACACGAAGAACCTCGTTCCCGGCGACCTCTCGGATCGCTACCGCGCGCTCGAGGTCGGGCTGATGGGCGTCTACGACGACGCGGTGCAGTTCTGCGTGCCGGGCGCAAGCCTGCCCGAGCTCGACCGTCGTGTGCGCGAGGGGATCGCGGCGCTCGGCTTTCCCGGCCAGCCGTCGCATCCGATCTGCCACGGCGTCGGTGCCCGTGCTCACGAGCCGCCGTACGCACACCAGGCCGGCGGCGGTGTAGTCGAGGAGAATATGATTCTTGCAATTGAACCAGGGTGCTACTGGGAAGGTGCTGGAGGGTTGCGCGTCGAGGACAACTTCCTGGTCACAGCGGATGGGGCCGAGAAGCTCTCCGGTTTCCCCGACGGAATCGTGCAGGCATGATCGACCGCAGCAAGATCTGGATCGGCGATCTGAACGAGAAGGCGCTCGAGCCGCAGCCGCACCGCACGATTGGCCTGTACGACACGACGCTGCGCGACGGCGAGCAATCCGTCGGCGTCGTCCTTTCGCCCGAGGACAAGCTCGAAATCGCGAAGGCACTCGACGCCGCGGGCATCGACCGGATCGAAGCCGGCTTTCCCCGCGTCTCCGCCGACGACTGGCGGGCGGTCGAGCTCGTCAGCGCCGCAGGCCTGAGGGCCGAGGTCTGGGGCTTCTCGCGCGCCGTCCAGGCGGACGTGGAGGCACTCGTGGAGCTCGGTGTTCCTGCGTCCGTGATCGAGAGCCCGATCTCCGACGCCAAGCTCGCGGCACTCGGCGTCTCGCGCGAGAAGATGCTCGACCGCATTCGCAGCGCTGTGTCATTCGCTTCCGGTGCCGGGATCAAGGTCGCGTTCTTCGGCGTCGACTCGTCGCGTGCGGATCTGGACTTCTACCGGCGCGCGTACGAGACGGCCGTCGAGGCGGGTGCGCAGGAGGTCGTCGTCGTCGATACGATCGGGATCGCGACACCCGAGGCGGCAGCGTTCCTCGTCGGCCAGACGGTCGACTGGCTCGGTGGCGAGATTCCCGTGCACTGGCACGGCCACGACGACTTCGGCCTCGGCACCGCGGCGGCGATCGCGGCAGTCCAGGCGGGCGCGACCTGGGTGCACGGCACGATCAACGGGATGGGCGAAAGAGCAGGGAATGCCGACCTGATCGAGGTCGCGCTCGCGCTCGAGGCGCTCTACGGGATCCCAACGCGGCTCGACTTGACGCAGGCGCGGGCACTCTCGCAGCTCGTGCAGGAGCGCGCCGGCATACTGCTCCCGTCGTGGAAGGCGGTCACCGGTGATGCTCTGTTCACGCGTGAGTCGGGCGCCGTGGCGGCGCAGTTCCACGATCCCCCGGCGATCGAGCCGTACAGCTCGGAGCTCGTCGGAGCGACGCGTGGGATCGTGCTCGGAAAGAAGAGTGGCATCGACTCGGTTCGGATCGCTGCGGAGCGCCTCGCCATTGACCTACCGGAAGAGCGGCGGGCCGGTGTCCTCGCGGCAGTCAAGGAACGCGGTACGGCAAAGCGTGGGCTCGTCACCGACGCGGAGTTCCGAGCGATCGCGGAGGCCGCAGATTGAGGCGTCGTTGACGCCGTCAGGCGCCCCAACTACGCTGGAGAACCCATCACTCAGAACGTAGAGGAGCGAGCATGTCCGAGCAGGATCGCGAATCAGCAGGCCAGAGTCCCGAGAACGCATCCCCGTACGAGGCGCCGGTTGTAGAGGAGCTCGAGACGAGTGATGGCCCAGCAGTTACCGCTGCGGGGAAGTCCAAGTCCAGCTAGGAAGGAAATGGTGTATGCCCCGTCAGGACGGTTCGGAGCAATCGGTCGACACAGAGGGACTTGCGGCCTACGAGCTGCCGGTCGTCGAGGGACTCGAAGCGGTTGACGGCCCAGCGGTCACCGCTGCTCGAGCCACTCGCGCTGCGGTCGGATAAGGGGCTACGTGGATCGGTCGCGCCTGGGGGCGCTCTCACAGAGCGCCGCCGGGCGTGTCGCCTCCCGCCGGTTCGACCGAAACTTCAGGGTTCGGCGCGTCGCGCGGCGGCTCGGGATCTGGTCGCCACGGGGGCTCGCCATGCCCCCGGAGGTACCGGTAGGCGTCAAGCTGGAGTTGACGCACCTCTGCAACCTCAAGTGCCCGTTCTGTTACACGGACTCGCCGCGACACACGCGAGCCGGCTCGGCAGATCTCACCGATGACGAGTGGCGCGCTGTTGTCGCCGATGCGGTCGGAACCGGCGTCGTGGAGGCGGTCGTAACGGGCGGTGAGCCGCTGCTCCGGAAGGAGCTCACACTCGAGATCGTCTCGACGCTCTCGGAGGCGGGTATGGGGTGCACGATGAACACGAACGGGTGGTTCGTCGACGACGACGTCGCGGATCGCCTCTCAGGGGTCGACGGACTGCTGGTCAACATCTCACTCGACGGAGCAACTGCGGAGCTGCACGACGGCGCGCGGGGTGGTGCGGGGAGCTGGGCGCGCGCCATAGCGGCAGCGGATCGTCTCCTCTCGCGCGGTGTCAGCGTGAGGATGATCCACGTCGTGACGCCGACAAACGTTGCCCATCTCGAGGATGTTCTCGAGCACGTCTGGCTGCTCGGCGTCCCCTCGATGCGCGTGACACGCGTCGGGATGGTCGGTGCGGCTGCGCGTGGCGGCGACTGGGAAGTCGACTCGCGCGCGCTCTACTCCGCCGTCGAACGGTTCTACGGTCGCAGAGGCTCCGGCATGCGTATCAACGTCAACACGGCGTCAGCAGCGAACCTCGCGGCAATCGAAGACGTCGCGCCTGCCGCTCTCCTCGTGCGTCCGAGTGGGGCCGTGATGATTGACTCGCAGAAGCCGTTTCGCTACGGCACTGTGCCGGACGAGTCGTTGCAGCAGTGCTGGGATCGGATCTCCTCGACCTGGCCGCATCCTGCCGTTGTCGAATGGGCGGAAGGGATCGCGAACTCAGCCTGGATCGGCCGCACCGAGCATGTTCCCTACCGCGACCAGGACGTGGAGATCGTGCGGGCGCCGCGAAAGGTCGTGACCCGACGGAGCGTCGACGAATCGAAGGTTCCAGCCATCGCTCCGCCGATCGAATGCGCTGTAAACCTCGGGGCGGCGCGGGGAGTGGTGGTTGGCCTTGCTCTCGCGCGGAGGTATGCGCATACGCGTCTGCGTTACACGGGGAGCGGTCGCCGCGGGCGCTTCGTCAGGGTCGTGGGGGACGGCCGCACGTATCGGCTGAACCACACGGCAGCCCGGGTGATGGATGCCCTGAACGGCGGCGCACCAGTAGCAGCTGTCGACGAGCTGGCGCGGGCGTATCCGGGGGTGGCGCGCCGCGCCCTCGAGGAGGACGTGCTGGCGAACGTCCGGCTTCTCGTCGCCCGGAAGGTGATCGAGCCTGTTCGACCCTGACAGGACATGGGGGCTCGGATAGCACGCGTGCGGCTGCTTCTCGTTGCGAGCTCTTCCTCGGTCGTCTCGATCGGGCTGACGCGCGCTGCCGTGAAGGTCGCGCAAGCCCGGAATGACGTCGAGATCGTCGCGGTCTGCGACACGGCGCGTGACGAGAGATCGCGTCTCGGTCACATCGCCGAGGAAGCAGCGGCCGCACTGATCAAGCCGCTCTTCGGTCGTTCGCACTCCCCGCGCCGCGCGGCGTTGCTCCTGCGCGGGCTTCCGGGACCGGTTGTCGCCCCTCCTGGCGGAGATCCGAATGCACGAGAGTTCCTGGAGCTCGTACGGTCGACGTTCCGTCCGGACGCCTCGCTGTGGTTCGGTTGCACGGCAATCGCGCGCCCGATCCTGCTCGGGCTGATCCCGCGGAACGTCAACTACCACAATGGTGAGCTCCCGAGCCTGAGAGGGATCAACGTGACGGCGTGGTCCGTCTATCTCGGCCATCGGAGTACGGGCTTCTCGTTCCATGACATGGAGGAGACGGTGGATTCGGGGCCTGTTATCTGCCGCGGAGACATATCCGTCACCGGCGGAGCGACCCCACGCGACCTCGAGCGCGCGAAGACGAGCGCCGCGATCGCGGCGCTTCCCCTCGTGCTCGATGCCGTCGTTGCCGGGAAGCACGGAACGCCACAGACCGGACCGCCCGGCTACTACGGCCTCTGGGAAGGTCGACAGATCATGTGGGTTCCGGACCCCGCCCAGATCACCTGGGCCGAGCTGATGCTGCGGCTTCGCAGCTTTGGGAGCGTCAGCCTCGGCCTTCCCGTCGGCGTGCTCGAAGTAACACGGGTGCGCCCCCTTACCGCTCGGCGAGACGGAGGCCGAACGTTCGTCACCGCTGACGGCGTCGTCGGAGAGGCGGACAGGTTCCGGCATCTGCCGTACGCGCTCTACCACGCCGCGCAGCGCACGAGCGCGCTCAGGCAGGGACGAGCTCGATGAGCTCTCGCTCCGCCATCGCGGTCACAAACGCCGCCGCGTCCTCGAGGGCATCCTGTTCCGGAGCACCGAGGCGCTCGCGGAGCACCCGGGCAAGGTTTGAGACAGTGGTCGGGCCGCTCTCCAGAAGCTGCCACAGCACGGCCGCCGAGGAGTTGAGCCGCACGTACCTGCTGGTCTCGGGGTCGAGCACTACGACGTCCTCTAGCACGATCTCGCTGATGAGGCCGTCATGGCGACGAACCATCATGTCGGGCCTGGGCGTCACGCGGCTACGGTAGCCAACGTGACGAGCTCTGGGACGCTCTTCGGCTACGCGGTCAGCAGCGTGTTCGAGCATGAAAGCCTTTCTTCCGCACCGGCTCGACGAGGGACGATCGAGATCGGCCGCCGCGAGACCGTCCCCCTGGAAGCAGCGCGCGTTACCCACCACCATGACGGCGGAGGGTCCGACGGCCTGACGATCGCACGCGACGCCGACGGGAGGATCCTCCTCGACTGTTCCGGCGCCGGTGGGTTCCAGCTCGATGCCGGTGCACTTCGCGTGCTCGCCGACCGTCGTGAAGGAAGTGACGATCTGTGGGAGCATCGGCTCGTCACCGTCGTGATCCCACTCCTCCTTGCCGACCGCGGGGACGTTGCGATCCATGCGGCAGGAATCGCGCACAGGGGCCGAGCCGTCGCGTTCGCGGGAGCAAGCACTCGAGGCAAGTCGACGCTGGCGCTTGCAGCCGCGGAGTCTGGCCTTGGCGTGCTTGCCGATGACGGAGTCGTCCTCGAGCGACGGGACGGCGGAGACGCGATCGTGTGGCCCGGTCCGGCGAGCGCCCGGGTAGCCCGCGCAGGGCGACCGCGCAAGGAGACGGTGGCGTTCGCCTCGGGGCCGCTCTTGCCGGTGCCACTTGCCGCGATCGCCGTCCTTGGGCCGCTGGCCGACGACGGGCCGGTGCTCGAGCGCGTCCCACCCACGCAGGCTGTGCCGGTGCTCGTGCCGTCGCTCGTCTTCTCCGGCACCGACACCGTGCAGCACGCCCTGCGCGACGCGGCGTGGCTGGCGTCCACCTTCCCGATCTTTCGCTGCAGGATGCCGCAGGGAATCGAGCGCCTTCCGGCAGCCCTCGTCGAGGTACTCGAGCGAATCGTCAGCGCTGAGGACGCATGACACCGCGGAGTGCTCTCCCGGCGTGGCGGCCGAGTAACGTCGGCACTCCAGCTCCGTCTCCTCCAACCGTCCCCTCGAGCCCAGCTCGCGTCGGAACGGCCACGGCGCCAAGGTAGCGAAGTCGATCGAAGCCGCGAAGCGCGACGAGCCGGCCCACGTGCGGCGCGGCCGCGAGATCGAGTTCCTCGACGGCGCGAAGCGGGCCGTAGGGCGGCGGCGGGCCGGCCGGCAGCGGTCGATCGCGCTCGAGCCCCAGGTAATGGTCGACATAGTCGAGCGCGCGGTGGAGGACCCAGAGAAGGCCGCCCCCAACTGCCTCCGCGGTTTCGAAGGTCGCTTGCCACTCGTCGGCGCTGGCCGGTTCGGCCATCAGCCGGATGTCGTTGATCCAGGCGAGCCGTCGGGCACGGTCGCTGAGCAGGTGAACCGAGGCGATGAGGAGCTGATTCGTAAGGGAGGGAGTAAGGATGGGCGTGCGACCCACGGGGATACGCTCCGCACCGCGGAGGAGGGTCGCGTGGCCGAGGGGCGAGCCCACGCGGTCGTCGCCGATTCTCCAGTGCAGCTCAACGTCGCGCGACGTCGCCCCATGGTGGCGCTGAACATGGACGTCGTGGCCGAACCGCGCAGCGTAGCCCGGACGGAACTCCTCCACGACCTCGTAGCCCTCGGCTGCGAGGCCGGTTGCGACGGCGTTCAGGGCGGGCGCGGGGACCATGAGATCAAGGTCCGCATAGGGACGGAGCTTCCAGTCCGCGTAGAACCGATCACCGATCGCAGGTCCCTTGACGAAGATGGGCGTGACCCCAGTTGTCTCCGCGATCAGGGGAGCGATCTTGCTCGCCTCGCGCCGGAGCAACCCCGTGCGCGCCACTCGACGCAGGTGGCTGTTCGTGAGGGCGCGATGCGCCGCCTCGGGGAGCTGGAGACGGCCGCGGGAGGCCGCGTCCAGGATGTAGCCGACGACGTTATGGTGGATCGTGGCCTCGATGAAGCTCTCGGAATCATGGACGGTGGCCTCCCGGCGGCCGATCACTGCCGCGAGGAGGCGGACGTCGTCCGGGTACGGGAGCGCGTACAGCGTCCGACGAGGAAGCACCGTCAGGCCCCATGGTGACGTCGAGCGCGGGGCGGTCGTTGTCTCGCGCGGCACGGATCGAGGCTAGCGCACGTCGGCGCAACACCTCGTCGGTTGACTGTCATGTCACCGGAGTGGGATACTGCGCAGCGCGTGCCCATGACATGTCACAGAATCGAAGCGACGTGATCGAGCGTGTCTGCGTGATCGGCGGCGGCGTAATCGGGAGCCTCTTCGCGGGGCACCTGTCGCAGGTCGCGGAGGTGAGTGTGCTCACACGACGACAGGAGCATGCCGACGCCCTCAACGCGTCAGGGCTTCGGGTCAGCGGCCGCAGCGACGTGCACGGGTCGATCACCGCATCCAACGACCCGGCTGCGATCCCGCCGTTCGACCTCGGCATCCTTGCAACCAAGGCTCCCGGGCTCGAGGACGCCGCCGCGACGCTCGAGGGCCATTTCGCGGATGCCACGATGATGACGACGCTGAATGGCCTGGGCGCCGAGGAGATCGTCCGCCAGCACGGAGAGTGGCCGATCATCTCCGCGGTCACCTTCATGAGCGGGACGCGTCACGACGATACGCACGTCGAGTACATCCTCGACACCGAGACGTGGATCGGTCCCTACGAGGACACACCGTACGAGAGCGTCGAGCAGGCCGCCGCCCTGATCCGGGCGGCGGGGCTCAAGGTCGAGGCGATGCGGGATCTCCGTCCCGCGCAGTGGTCGAAGCTGATCTTCAACGCCACGGTGAACGCGGTAGCGGCGCTCACGGGGCTTCCACACGATCCGCGTTTCGCGGCCGAAGGAGAGCTCACCGACCTCGGCCACCTCGTTCACGACCTCATCGACGAGGGCAAAGCGGTCGCGGCAAAAGCCGGGATCGAGCTCCATGACGACCCGTGGGAGATGAACGTCCACGCCACACAGCGTGGGGCGGCCCACTATCCATCGATGCTGGAAGACGTCGAAGCACATAGGCCCACCGAGATCGATCTCATCACCGGTGCGCTCGTGCGCGAGGCGGAACGTCACGGGGTCGACGTCCCGCTGCACAAAGCGCTGTACCGGCTCGTCAAGGCCAAGGAGGAGTCGTGGTCGTGACCCCGCTCGCAGGAACCATCCGTCAACCCGTACCCAGGAGGACGAAGTGATAGCTACAAAGAAGAAGGCAGGCGCTACAGTCGCACTGCTCATCGTGGTCGTCGCGGCCGCCGTCATGGTTGCCTCGACGGCATCTGCCGCCGGTCAGCCGATCGTGATCGGTTGGGCCTTCGACTCGAAAGGCGCAATGGCCCCGTTCGACGGCCCTGCACTCGCGGCGGCCCAGATCCGGGTCGGCCAGGTCAACGCCCGAGGTGGCGTCAAGGGACGCCCGCTCAAGATCGTCACATGTGACACCCAGGGCAACAAGCCGACGATTGCAAAGTCATGTGCCGCGAAGCTGATCGGTGCCAAGGCCGACATCATCTTCACAACCTGTGACGTCGACTTCGCCGCTCCTGTCGTCCAGGAGGCGATCAACGCCGGCAAGCTGACCGTTGCCCCGTGCATCGGCACCGACCAGATGGGGCCCAAGCGCTTCGGGGCGAAGGGACGCCTCGCGTTCTCGTTCGGCAATATCGCGCAGGATGAAGGCTCCGCGATGGCGCAGTACGCCTACGCGAAGGGCTGGAGGACAGCGGCGCTCGCGACGGACACCGTGATCGTCTACTTCAAGGACGTCGTCAAGGCGTTCAAGGCGCGGTTCACGCAGCTAGGCGGCAAGGTCGTGGCGCAGGAGAGTTACCAGTCGCTCGGCAGCACGAGCCAGCAGAACGTGATCACCCGCCTCAACGGCAAGAAGGCCGACGTGATCGTGACGTCGACGGCCGGTGCATTTGGCGCACTGCCGCAGATCCTGGCGGGCCTTCGTTCGCTCGGGAACAACACGCCGATGCTCAACTCGTGGGCCGGAGACGGCACGTACTGGGTCACGAAGGAGCCCCCGGTGTAGAACTACTACTTCGTCACTTACGCCTCGATCTTCGGTGACGACCCGAACAAGGCCGTTACTGCGCTCGCAAAGAAGGTCAAGGCCGGAACGGGCGGATTCGTCACGGGCTCGGCCGCGATCGACGGCGTTGTCGTCGCGATCAACCGTGCCGGTGGCTCGACGAACGGTCTCGCACTCGCTGCGCAGCTCGAGAAGTTCAAGAAGGTCCCGACCCTGTCGGGCCTCGTCAGCTTCTCGCCGACGCTGCACTCGGTGTTCGGTCGGCAGTACCGGGTGATCAAGATCCAGGACAACAAGGCGAAGGTCGTCGGCTCGGTCACGGCGAAGGTCGTTCCGAAGATCTAGTCCGCTTGAGCGAGGACCAGCAACACCCGCGGGACGATCGGCGGCCCGGAGCAGTGCTCCGGGCCGCCGACGTGTCGCGCTCGTTCGAGGGCGTCCACGCGCTGCGAGGCGTCTCGCTCGAGATCCATCGTCACGAGGTCGTGGGGCTGATCGGCCCGAACGGAGCAGGCAAGTCGACCCTCGTGAACGTGCTCACCGGCTTCGATCGGCCGACGTCCGGGTCCGTCGAGCTCGGTGGCAAGGTGATCACTTCGTGGAGTGCCCACCGACGCGGCCGCAGCGGCCTTGCCCGCACGTTTCAGCACTCGCATGCGTTTCGTCAGCTCAGCGTGCGCGAGAACATCGAGGTCGCGGCGCTCGGTGTGGGAGCGTCGCCGCGCCGCGCGCGGGCGACCGCGACCGAGATCCTCGGTCTGCTGGGCCTCGAGCGCTACGCGGAGGCACCGGCCGGGTCTCTCCCGCACGGCGATGAGCGGCGTCTCGGTGTCGCCCGCGCGCTTGCGACGGAACCGCTCTTCGTCCTGATGGACGAGCCAGCCGCTGGGCTACCCGAGGCCGAGGTTCCCGAGTTTGCAGCCGTTGTCCGCTCCGTCCGTGACGACCACAACGCAGGGGTTCTCCTGATCGATCACAACATGGCGCTGATCATGGAGGTGTGCGATCGGCTCCTCGTCCTCGACCAGGGACAGACGCTTGCCGAGGGGACGCCTGACGAGATCCGCGGGAACCTCGACGTGGTCGCTGCGTATCTCGGCGAGAGTGCCGTCCACGAGGCTGACGCGTGACCGAGGCGATGCTCTCCGTCCTCGGCCTCGACGTCGCATACGGCGGTATCGCGGCAGTGCGCGATCTCTCGTTCGACGTCGGCCGTGGCGAGATCGTCGGGCTGATCGGGCCAAACGGCGCCGGGAAGTCGACGACGCTGAACGCGATCATGGGCCTCATCACGCCTCGCGGTGGCGACATCAGGCTCGCCGGGACGTCCGTCGTCGGCCGCAAGCCCGAGGATGTGGCACGCAGCGGCATCGCACTCGTGCCCGAGGGAAGACGCATCTTTGCCGACCTGACGGTCGAGGAGAACCTGCGGCTCGGCTACGCCGCACGGCGCGATGGCGAATCGACCGAGGCCGATTCGGAGGCCGTCTTCGAGCTGTTCCCGATCGTGAAGGAGTTTCGTTCCCGCCACGCCGGGGCTCTCTCGGGCGGGCAGCAGCAGCAGCTTGCGATCGCGAGAGCGCTCGTTGCACGACCCGACGTCCTGCTTCTCGATGAGCCGTCTCTCGGGCTCTCGCCGACGGTCGTCGACGTGGTCTTCGACGCGCTGGCACGCGTTCGTGAACGGGGGATTACCGTCCTGCTCGTCGAGCAGCGCGCGCAGCGAACCGTCGCGCTCGCTGATCGAAGCTACGTGATCGCGAACGGCGAGCTCCGTCTGACCTTGACGCCTGGTGACGCGAACGACACGGCCAAGATGGTGGCGGCGTACCTCTCATGACGCTCGGGCTCCTCAGCATCAGCTGGCAGGTGATCGTTGACTCGATCGGACTCGGCGCGGTGTATGCGCTCATGGCGGTTGGCATCGGCCTCGTCTTCGGTGTCCTGCGACTCGTCAACTTCGCCTACGGGCAGCTCGTGATGGCCGGCGCCTACGCACTGGCGTTCGCGTCGCAATGGGATCTGCCGCTCGTCGTCGGCATCGCGTTCTGCTTCGCCATCGTGATCGTGCTGTCCCTCCTCATGGACATCGTCGTCTTTCGGCCACTGCGTGCCCAGTCGCCCGCGGTGATGCTCGTCGCCACCTTCGCGGTCGCCTTCCTGCTGCAGAGCATCGCGTTGCTCGCCTTTGGGCCACTCGGGAAGTCCGCCTCCTCACTCGGCTACCTGAATCGCCCTGTGACGATCGGAGACGTCGACATCCGCAAGATCACGATCGTCGCGATCGTCGTCGCCGGTATCTGCCTGCTGGTGCTCGTCCTCCTCCTCGAGCGGACGACGATGGGGCTCCACATGCGTGCCGCGGCCATGGACTTCCGTACGGCGCGCCTGCTCGGGGTGCGAGCAGATCGCGTGATCGGCTCCGCCGTGCTCATCTCGGCACTCCTCGCCGCCACCGTCAGCGTGATCCTGACGGTGCAGAACCCGCTCGTGACCCCCGACTTCGCCCTCCGTGACACGATCGTCGTTCTCGCGGGCGTCGTCGTCGGAGGCATGAACCGACTTCTCACGGCGACGATGGGCGGATTCGCGATCGGGTTCGTCTCGGGGTTGCTTGGTGGCGCTCTCCCGTCAGATCAGAGCCAGTATCTGCCGTCGTTCCTGTTCGGTCTCGTCATCCTCGTCCTGCTCGTTCGTCCGAACGGTCTGTTCGCCCGCGGCCCGGGGCCGGTGGAGCGGGTATGAGCGGGCGGCAGCTGACTCAGCTCGCCGGCCCGGCGGGGCTCGTCGTCATCGCGGCGTTGCTCGGCAGTGTGGCGTCGACCTCGACCGAGATCTACTTCATCAATGCGCTCGTCGCCGTCTCGATCGTCGTCGCCATCTACGTCTTCGTCGGGAACTCTGGCGTCGTCTCGTTCGGGCACATCAGCTTCGTCGCCGTGGGAGCCTGGACGGCGGGCGTGCTCTCGGTCCCCGTGTCCGAGAAGCCGGCGATCATGCAGTACCTCTTCCCGGTGCTCCGTGACCACACGATCGGCAACGTACCGTCGCTTCTCGCCGCGGCTGCGGTCGGCGGTGTCTACGCGCTGCTCGTCGGCCTGCCCCTGATGCGTCTCTCGGGCCTCGCAGCCGGCATCGCCACATTCGGCGTGCTCGAGATCACGCACAACCTCCTGCGCTACTACGAGAAGGTCGGACCGGGAACGAACACGTTCTCGTCCGTTCCCGAGACGACGGATCTGCTCCAGGCCGCAGTCGGAGCGCTCCTCGTCGTCGGCGTCGCCTTCGGGTATCAGTCGAGCCGGTTCGGCCGCCTCCTGCGTGCGTCGCGGGAGGACCCGGCCGCTGCACGCGCAGTCGGCGTCTCGGTCTACCAGCAGCGGTTGATCGCCTTCACGCTATCGGGTGTGCTCGCGGGGTTCGCGGGCGGCCTCTACGTCCATCTTTTGCCCATCAACTCCGAGACCGTCTACCTCGATCTCACGTTCATCACCCTCGCCATGCTCGTGATCGG